>JAPKEJ010000046.1 GCA_028822155.1 Porticoccaceae bacterium | reverse complement strand
CCAAACCGCCAGGGCAAAAAGACCGTGCTACCTGCAAGGTATCTTCATAGCCAGAAGTCGTTACCAACCCCACTTTAGCGCCTCTACCGGTTAATACGGCGTTAGTGGCCACAGTAGTGCCGTGCATCACTCGACTGACATCTTTTGGATTGACACCCGATTCGTCGCAGATCCTGGCGATACCATTAAGCACGCCAACAGAGGAATCCTCAGGAGTGGAAGGTACCTTAGCGGTATGTGTCTCACCCGTATTTTCATTAATTAGCAGAAGGTCTGTAAATGTACCCCCCACGTCTACGCCCAGTCTGTAGCTCATTTTTATCTCCGTAAAATCTTTATCATTATTTATATTACTATTATTTATCTAATTTTCAGCTAGCCTGCTTAGCTAGATGGCCCTGCAACCACGCTTTGGATCTACCTCCTGGCGCAGTTCCCGTTAAGGTCTCTGCCAAATTAGACGCCTCCATTAACTTACTTAAATCTATACCTGTCTCAAAACCCATCTGTTGCAGCATCATGGCAACATCATCCGTGGCAACATTACCCGTTGCCCCTGGCGCAAATGGGCAGCCACCCAATCCTGCTATAGAACTATCAAAACGACGAACGCCCGATTCAACCGCTGCGTATACATTAGCCAAACCCATAGCTCTAGTGTCGTGGAAATGGCAACCCAATTGACTTGCGCCATGGCTCTTAACCAATACATCAGTTAAGACTCTCACTTGTTGCGGGTCTGCCGATCCTATCGTATCGGCCAAAACCAACTGATCTGCACCCGCTTCGATAAATTTACTCGCTATGGTTTGAACTAGCAATGGGTCACTAGGCCCATCGAACGGGCACGCAAACGCAACTGCGATGGTTGCGATAACCTCGATCCCATCCTGTTTGGCCAAGCGAAGTATCTTCATAGTGACATCTTCAGCATCAGTCATCGACATAGCAGCATTCTTTTGGGCCATACCATTGCTAGCATATAGCACCATGGTCACAGTTTTAGCGCCAGCATCACGTGCTAATTCATAACCTTTTAAATTGGGAATAAGAGCAATACTTGGCGTCTTGAAGTCAGGCTGAGCGTCTAAAGCAGCAAACACACGGTCTGTGCCTGCCATTGCAGGAACGGCTTTGGGCGAAACGAAACTACCGACCTCTATTTGCGGCACTCCCGCGGCAGCGATAGCTCGGATAAGCTCAACACGCTGCTCGATCGATAGGGTTTTAGGTTGATTTTGTAGCCCGTCACGAGGCCCAACATCTGTAATCACTATATTTTCTTTCATTAGGTAATCACCTCCTGATCTTTTAGCGCTAACACGTCATCTGCACTCATACCCAACAATTCGATCATTATCTCATCGGTATGCTGTCCGAGCGTCGGTGCAGGCGAAAACACTGTATCAGTACCGCGAGATAACTTAATAGGATTTCCCGGCCCCTTAGTAGATTTTCCATTTGGATGAGGAAGATCTACGACCATGTTACGGTGCATTACCTGCTCATCTGACAGCGCCTGGCTAAGGCTATTTACTGGCGCACAAGGAATCCTCTTAGACTCCAACTGCTCAATCCAATACTTACAAGTATTAGTTATTAATGTGTCGTTAATCTTTTTTTCGATGAAATCCTTGCCGTCCCAGCGTCCCGGTTGCGTATCAAACTTCTCATCTTCAAATTCAGGACAATCAATTACACCCTTGAGGTTATGCCAAAAATTGTCAGTGATGACAGCGATTACGATAAAGCCATCAGAGCATAAAAAAGTATTATAAGGGACATGGACAAAATGACTATTTCCAATTGGATAGGGGTCATCTCCAGACAAGAAGTGCATAGTCGCCATATAATTCAACATTGAGACCTGACAGTCGAGCATAGAGATATCCACATGCTGACCTACTCCGCTCCGCTCTCGCTCAATAACCGCAGCCAAAATACCCATCACGCCGAACATACCGCCACCAAGGTCACCAATGGGAATTCCGGCTCGAACTGGTTGCTGCCTATCAATGCCGGTAATAGACATGCCGCCACCCATAGCCTGAGCAACTTGATCAAAAGCAGGCCTTCGACTACCAGGGCCGTCTGAACCGAACCCTGAAATACTACAGGTAATAATGCGGCTATTGATCTTTTTTAACGTAAGATAATCGATCTTGAGACGTTCAGGCACTCCTGCGCCAAAATTATTAATGACAATATCGGATTTCTCAATCAACCGATAAAAAACACGCAATCCTTTTTCTGTCTTTAAGTCGATAGCAACGCTTTTTTTATTGCGATTCAAAGTGATGTAGTAAGCACCCATACCCTCTAGGGAATTGGACGGGTCATTTGCCAATAGCTTTCGTGTGCCCTCCCCCTTAAGCGGCTCGACCTTAATAGTTTCTGCTCCTAGGTCTGCCAGTATCATACTGCCATAGGGCCCCGCTAACATGTGCGTCAAATCAAGAATACGGATGCCCTTCAATGTTTGATTCATGAAGTTAACCGCTGGCAAGAAAATTGCTGAATATCAGACTTCGGCATCCAGAGCCGAGCACCAAGTAGTGAAAAAACTAACCTCATACTGCGTCCTACTTTATAATTAAAATTCGGACAAACTAAACCAAGACTCAAAAAGTTATTTGATCGCTATAACAACCTTTTGGATATGCAGAATTGGCATAAAGATCCTAATGGTATATTGTTATACCAAAGCGTAGGTTTTAGTGCAACAATTATTGGTCTCACGAGGAGCTTTTATGACTATTAATATTGGCGCGTTACTGAGCGGAAATCGGCGTACCGACATATCGCACAATCTACCCGCCCCTCTCTATTATCAGCTATGTAATGTGATCAAAAACTATATTCTTGACGGCACTCTTCGCTTTGGAGAGAAACTTCCTAGTGAAGCTGAGCTTGCCGACAGCTTTAACGTTTCCAGAATAACCGTTAAACGGGCCTTAAATGAATTAGCCCTCGAAGATCTAGTGAAGCGGGCACGCGGTCGTGGAACGCATGTCATTTATAAATACACACCAAAACCCGTTCAGGCTCCACTTCTCAGTATGCTTGAAGAAATTGATAGTATCGCCAGCAATTCCACCGCCAAGATTATAGAATGTGAGATGCTCAACCCTCCAAGTAATATCTGTGCTGAGTTCTCAATAACAGACAATACATCACTGTTTCACTTAGTCCGAAAACGAGAACGTGCTGGTGTTTTCTTTGGCTATTTTGACAGCTGGAGCGCCGGCGTACTTATGCCAACTAATACTGATATTTTCATCGATCAATCGCGACATCAATACTTTCGTGAGAGTGGCATGAGAGTGACTCATGTTAAGCAGACAATTAGTGCCATAGCGGCCACAGATTTCATTGCTGCTCATCTGAGTATCGTACCCGGATCCCCACTATTAAGTTTAGTCAGGCGCTCGTATTATCAAGAGGGTAAGGACGAGGTATTGGTAGACCATCTATTAGCGCTCTACAACACCGAATTGTTCCAATACCAAATGGATTTGAAATTAGATTAGATTTATCATCTGCATGCACCTTTAAATATCTTACGTTGACGTAAACGTAATATGCATCTAAAATAGCCACCACATTGATGAATGTGGGTCGATCCATGCCAAACCTAGCCATAACACCAGCTGAATTCAGCATTACCGATCTATGCAAGGAATTCGAAACCACCACTCGCACCGTTCGCCATTATGAAGATATCGGCCTGATCAGCCCATCGCGGCGGGGACAAACTAGGGTCTATAGTCCTGCAGATAGAACTCGGCTGCGACTGATTCTCAGAGGCAAGCGGTTAGGTTTATCGTTAGAGGACTCACGTCAAATAATCGATATGTATGAGCCAGGCAAAACCAACATAGAACAGCTTAATAGCCTCATTGGCGCAATTCGCCAGCAACGCGCCAAGCTCGATCAACAGCTTGACGACATTAATAACCTGCTTAAAGACCTAAATAAAGCCGAAACTGATTGTCTTAAAGCACTTAATTCCAATGGACAAACTGATTTATGAATACTCCCTACCCCACGTTAAATTTTAATCTTGGTGCAGATATAGACATGCTTCGAGACAGCGTTTATCAATTTTGTGCGGCTGAGATTGCACCCCGAGCTGCAGAAATAGACAGTAGTAATGAGTTCCCCATGGACCTGTGGCGCAAGTTAGGTGATATGGGGTTGCTGGGTATCACCGTAGGTGAACAATACGGCGGTACTGGCATGGGGTATTTAGCTCACTGCGTGGCCATGGAGGAAGTATCGCGCGCCTCGGCCTCTGTTGCCCTGTCGTATGGCGCGCACTCCAATCTGTGCGTCAATCAGTTGCATAAGAATGGTACTGAAGCGCAAAAGCAGAAATACCTGCCCAAGCTTTGTTCAGGTGAGCATATTGGCGCACTAGCGATGAGTGAGCCCAACGCGGGCTCGGATGTGGTGAGTATGAAACTTAAAGCCGAAAAGCAGGGCGACAACTATATTCTCAATGGCAACAAGATGTGGATCACCAATGGTCCTGATGCCCATACCTATATCATCTATGCCAAAACAGATTTAGAGGCTGGCTCTAAAGGCATGACTGCCTTTATCGTTGAGCGCGACTTTCCCGGATTCTCACGTCACCAAAAGCTCGATAAATTAGGTATGCGTGGCTCCAATACCTGTGAATTAGTATTTCAAGACTGTGAGGTTCCTGCAGAAAATATTCTCGGTGGCGAAGGTCGCGGTGTGGCGGTACTGATGTCGGGTTTGGATTATGAGCGGACGGTTCTGTCTGGTGGCCCGGTTGGCATTATGCAGGCGTGCTTGGACGTGGTGCTGCCCTACATTCACGAGCGCAAACAGTTTGGTCAGGCGATTGGTGAATTCCAGTTAATGCAGGGCAAAATTGCCGACATGTATGCTGACCTCAATGCTTCTCGTGCCTATCTTTATGCGGTAGCTAAGGCCTGTGATATGGGGCAGGACTCCCGTAAAGACGCCGCCGGAGTAATTCTTTTTACTGCGGAGAAGGCCACTCAAATGGCGTTGCAAGCCATTCAGGCATTGGGTGGTAATGGCTATACAAACGAATATCCAACAGGCCGATTACTACGTGATGCCAAGCTCTATGAAATTGGTGCAGGTACCTCTGAAGTACGCCGCATGTTAATTGGCCGTGAGTTGTTTACGCAGACTGCCTAGAGCTCTTTTAATGAAAACTTTAAGAGCGTTTTTAACTAAAAATTTGAGAGCCCGTTAAAAAGATAGCTTGAGGAAGCACTATGACAATAATCAAGAGCAAAATTAATAGTAAAAGCACCGACTTCGTGGCTAATGCTGTGGCGATGCAGGCCCAAGTCGATGATTTAAAAGCAACGCTTACCAAGATTAGCCAAGGGGGCGGTAGCAAAGCCTGTGAACGCCATATAGGTCGCGGCAAGCTATTGCCACGCGAGCGTGTGCAGGGACTACTCGACCCAGGTTCTCCTTTTTTAGAGTTATCCGCCCTAGCCGCGCACGACGTCTACGGCGAGGATGTTCCTGCGGCAGGCATTATTACCGGCATTGGCCGCGTCAGTGGTCAGGAATGTGTAGTGGTAGTCAATGATGCTACCGTCAAGGGTGGCAGTTACTACCCTCTTACAGTGAAAAAACATCTACGCGCCCAAGCCATTGCCGCAGAGAATAATTTGCCCTGCGTCTATCTGGTGGATTCAGGTGGCGCTAATCTGCCTCGTCAAGACGATGTATTCCCCGACCGAGAGCATTTTGGTCGAATATTTTTTAATCAGGCTAATATGTCGGCGCGTAATATCCCTCAAATCGCAGCGGTTATGGGCTCCTGCACTGCTGGCGGAGCCTACGTTCCAGCCATGGCAGATGAATCAATTATAGTAAAAGAGCAAGGCACTATTTTTCTTGCTGGACCACCATTAGTAAAAGCAGCCACCGGTGAAATCGTCACTGCCGAAGAGCTCGGAGGAGCCGATGTTCACTGCCGAACCTCAGGGGTAGCGGATCATCTTGCCAACAACGATCACCATGCACTGGATTTAGCGCGCAAGGCTGTGGCTAGACTAAATCGAAGTAAACCCGTTAACGGTGATTTAAAAGAGACGGTTGAGCCTGTCTATGACAGTAAAGAAATCTACGGCGTGATTCCTGCAGATTCCCGCAAGTCATATGACGTTCGCGAGATTATTGCCCGTATTGTTGACGGCTCTGACTTTGATGAGTTTAAAGTACTTTACGGTACCACCTTAGTCTGCGGCTTTGCTCGTATCTTTGGTTATCCGGTAGGCATTGTGGCCAATAACGGCATTCTCTTTGGTGAGTCTGCGCAGAAAGGCGCACATTTTATTGAGCTCTGTGCCCAACGCAAGATCCCCCTCGTGTTTTTACAAAATATCACCGGGTTTATGGTTGGTAAGCAGTATGAAAACGATGGTATTGCAAAACATGGCGCTAAAATGGTCACCGCAGTGGCCACTGCCAATGTCCCTAAATTTACCATTTTGATCGGTGGTTCATTCGGTGCTGGAAATTACGGCATGTGTGGTCGAGCTTATGATCCGCGCTTAATGTTCATGTGGCCCAATGCGCGAATTTCAGTAATGGGTGGAGAGCAAGCCGCCGGTGTGTTGGCGCAGGTAACAAGAGATAAATATGAGCGTGATGGTGTCGAGTGGGGCGCGGATGATGAGGCCAAATTCAAGCAACCAATAATTGACAACTACGAGCATCAAGGCCATCCCTACTATGCCTCGGCGCGGCTTTGGGATGATGGCGTGATCGACCCGGCAGATACTCGCATGGTTCTGGGCCTATCAATTTCGGCAAGTCACAATCGTGTGATTGAAGACACCAAGTTTGGTGTTTTTAGAATGTAAATTAAGACACAACGCAGGTTGAGAAACACTAATGAATAAAGTCAGCACCCAAATAGATAACCGCGGCATAGCTCAGGTAACTTTGAATAATCCTGAAAAGCATAATGCTTTTGATGACCAAATTATTGCGCAGCTAACCGAAGCATTCTCTGCGGTCGCTGCTAATCCTGGCGTACGAGTCATGCTGCTAGCCTCTGAGGGGAAAAGCTTTTCAGCCGGCGCTGATTTGGACTGGATGAAACGTATGGCGGGCTACTCCTACCAAGAAAACTTTAAAGATGCACAAGCCTTGGCAGAAATGCTCAAAACGCTTCATCAAATACCTCAACCAACCATTGCCCGTGTTCAAGGCGCAGCCTTTGGCGGTGCTGTAGGTCTTATTAGTTGTTGCGACATGGCGGTTGGCTCTAGCACCGCCAGTTTTGCACTCAGTGAAGTTAAAGTTGGCTTGGTACCAGCGACCATTAGCCCCTATGTGATCGCCGCTATTGGCGAGCGAGCGGCAAGACGTTACTTTATGACAGCAGAACGATTTGATGCCCAAATTGCCCAGCACATTGGATTGCTCAGCGAGGTAGTCAATATTGAAGATCTAGATAATCAGTTGAGCCAGCTAATTGATGTGCTTTTGGCTAATGGCCCTGAGGCTGTTAACGCAGCCAAAAAACTGGTGTCCAACGTCAGCGGCAAAGCCATTACTAAAGAGCTGATTGATCATACCTGCGAGGTTATTGCCGGCATCCGTGTTAGCGAGCAAGGCCAAGACGGTTTAAATGCTTTTTTAGATAAAAGAAAGCCGAATTGGTTAAAGGACTAACGCTAAATATGTTTAACAAAATACTCATTGCTAATCGTGGCGAAATTGCCTGTCGAATCATCAAAACCGCCCGCCTAATGGGCATTGAAACGGTAGCTGTCTACAGTGACGCCGATCGTCATGCACTCCATGTGCAGATGGCAGATGAAGCTATTCATATTGGCTCTTCGCCTTCTAGCGAGTCCTATCTGGTCATTAAGAAAATCATTCAAGCAGCAATAAAAACTGGCGCTGAAGCAATTCATCCCGGCTATGGTTTTCTCTCTGAAAATGCGGAGTTTTGTCGTCAATGCGCGGCAAACAGTCTCGTGTTTATTGGCCCGCCAGTTGAGGCTATTTTAGCGATGGGTTCTAAGTCTGCGGCTAAGACAATTATGGCAGATGCTGGTGTACCTTTGGTGCCCGGCTACCATGACGATGATCAAAATCCTGATATTATCAAACAGGCAGCCAACAAGATGGGCTACCCTGTGTTGTTAAAAGCAGCCGCTGGTGGTGGTGGTAAGGGTATGCGTGCAGTGCACTGTGAAGCTGATTTCGACGAGGCATTAGACGCGGCTAAGCGCGAGGCAATGAACGGTTTCAATGACGATATTATGCTGGTGGAGAAGTACCTACTGAAGCCTCGACACGTCGAAATTCAGGTGTTTTGTGATAGCCACAAAAATGCCGTATATCTTTTTGAGCGCGACTGTTCGGTACAACGCCGTCATCAAAAAGTTATTGAGGAAGCCCCGGCTCCCAATATGACCGACGCGCTGCGCAAGCAGATGGGTGCGGCTGCTCTTAAGGCGGCTAAAGCCATTAACTATGAAGGCGCGGGTACAGTTGAGTTTTTACTCGATACGAAGGGTGAGTTTTTCTTTATGGAGATGAATACTCGCCTACAGGTTGAGCATCCAGTCACTGAGATGATCAGCGGTCAAGATCTCGTCGAGTGGCAACTGCGCGTTGCTGCGGGTGAGCCTCTGCCCTGCTCTCAAGATCAATTAAAAATTAATGGTCATGCCTTTGAGGCGCGTATTTATGCAGAGGACCCAGACCATGATTTCTTGCCCGCTACAGGCGTATTAAAATGCTTACAGGCACCCGCAGAAAACGCCCATGTTCGTGTTGATACTGGCGTTGTTGAAGGGGATGAGGTGAGCATTTATTACGACCCCATGATTGCTAAGCTGGTGGTTTGGGATACAGATCGTGACCGCGCATTGCAACGTTTAACCTGTGCGCTAAGTGAATACCGCATTTCAGGACTAACCACCAATATTGGCTTTCTCTACAATTTGGCGATTAGTCAGTCGTTTCAACATGGCGATGTGGACACCCGCTATATTGAAGAGCATGAGCAAGAGATATTTCGCCAGCGTGATAGTGACATTAATTATGCGGCACCATTGGCTGCCGCGGCCATTGTTAAACTGCGTGAGCAGAAAGCAATTAATACGGCCAATAGCTCCAGTGAATCTAATTCCCCTTGGCATTTAAGTAATAGTTGGGGGCTGCCACAGCCAAATATTAGACTTCAAATACAGCAAGCAGTTGTTGAAAGCGTGGTAGATTCTGACATTAACCTTGAGGGAATTAATATTGCCAAGACAGATGCTGGCTTCGATTTATTTACGCCTCAAGGCTTCTTTCACTGCGCTGAACTGCAGCCAGATCTAGGGATTGATAACGAAGACTCGCATGGTGGCAATCTCAATGCGCCCATGAACGGTACTTTAGTAACTTTGCTGGTAGATGTAGGTGCTAAGGTTAGCAAAGGTGACACATTGTTGGTGATGGAAGCGATGAAAATGGAACATACGATTATTGCCCCCAGCGATGGTGTGGTTACTGAGTTCTATTTCCAAGCGGGTGATCTAGTTGATGGCGGCACTGAGTTGCTAGTCTTTGAGGCGACTAGCGAATGAACTACCCCAAGTGCGTAAAAATTGTTGAGGTGGGTCCACGCGATGGGCTTCAAAATGAAAAGATTAGTGTAGATGTAGATACTAAGGTGCAGCTAATTAGTCTGTTAACTGACGCGGGCCTAAGTACCATTGAAGCGGGCAGTTTTGTCAGCCCCAAGTGGGTGCCTCAGATGGCCGGTAGCGACGAGGTTTTTGCTCGGCTACCAACCCATGCAGCAACTACCTATACAGCTCTAACACCCAATATGCAGGGCCTCGAACGGGCTATCGCCTGTGGGGTTAAAGAGGTGGCAGTTTTTGCTGCGGCGTCGGAAAGTTTTAGCCAAAAAAATATTAACTGCTCGATTAGCGAGAGTCTCAATCGCTTTAAGCCGGTCGCTGAAGAAGCCCTTAAGTCTGGGTTGGCGGTACGGGGCTATATATCCTGTGTGGTTGGGTGCCCCTACCAGGACACGGTAGATGTCGAGCAGGTTGTGCAGGTAGCGACCGAGTTACTCGCCATGGGCTGTTATGAAGTGTCACTTGGCGATACTATTGGTGTTGGCACCCCCGCTTCTTTCGAGACTCTGCTCAACAGACTGTTAAAAGACACTGCCGCCGACAAATTCGCCATTCATGCTCACGACACCTACGGTCAGGCCTTAGCTAATATACTGCGCGCATTGCAGCTTGGTATTACTACAGTGGATAGCTCTGTAGCGGGTCTTGGTGGATGCCCCTATGCCAAGGGCGCCTCGGGCAATGTGGCCAGCGAAGATCTCGTTTATATGCTTAATGGTCTGGGCATACAGCATGGTATAGACCTGCCAAAATTAATTACGGCGGGTAATTTTATTAGCCACAAACTTAATCGCGCCAATGGTTCCAAAGTGGCTTGCGCGCAGTCACCCATGGCAGAAAGCTAACTTTTTACTAGCTGGACGTTACTATATAGTTAACGCTGAATTAATTATCGGCGAGGAGTTTTAATGCGCATTTTCTCAAGCTGTTTAGGGCTTATATTTTCGGGGGCCTTAGCAGTTGCAAGCCCGTTGTCTTCACAAGAGGTAGCCGCTGCAGATCTAAAGTTAGAAAATAGTCATAAAGCTATCCTAATTGATGGCTCTGGTGTGTATCACCGCGAAATATCCTCTCAAGAATCACTAGCGCAGCAATTTTTTGATCAGGGTTTGAGGTATGCGTGGGGCTTTTACTTTCCCGAATCAATCGCCTCATATCAACAAGCTGCAATACATGACTCTGAACACCCTATGATCTATTGGGGACTAGCCCATGCCATGGGGCCAAACCCAAATAGCCGTTACGGCGGTATGCCTGATGATCCAAAGGGAGAGGGATTAAAAGCCATCAATAAAGCGTTAAGCTTAATCGACAACGCCTCTGCTCTTGAGCGCGAAATGATCAATGCGTTGCATATTCTGTACGATCAAGACTCAATAGCGGACGATCATCAGCGCGATCTTGCTTACATGAGAGCCGCTGGAGCACTGCAAAAAAAGTATCCCAATGATCCCGACATAGCCTCACTGTATGCCGCCTCGTTTATGAACATAGGCCGCTGGAATTATTGGAATCATGATGGCTCGCCGGTGGGTGATACCGGTAAGATTGCAGCAGTTTTAGAAAGCGCCCTAGCCTCTCATCCAGATCACCCCGGTGCCAACCATCTTTATATTCATTTGATGGAGGCCTCGAGAGAACCTGAACGCGCCCTAGCAGCAGCTGATCGATTGGCCGCCACCATGCCCATGGCCGGGCATATAGTGCACATGCCGTCACACATTTATGTCCGTGTTGGACAATTTGAAAAAGCGGTAGCCAGTAACGTACGCTCCCAAGAGGTCGATAAAGAGTTCCTACAAATATGGGGGGATCGTCCACTACCAGATCTTGGAACCTACCCTCTCTCGGCTAAAATTCATGCACCCCACGCAATTGATTTCATTAAATATGCCGCGTCATTCCAGGGTAACTATGCGGTAGCGATCGACGCTGCTAAAAAACTGATTGCGGATATTAATCCGGATAATCAAAAGAATGGTAGAAACCAGAAGCGCCTATCTGGTGTGTGCCTTGTGAACAAGATGTTCGGGCATTGGGACGAAATTTTGGATAGCCAACCGACTGCGTCAGGTACACCCTACCTAGATGGTATATGGAGCTATTGTCTGGGCGGTGCCTATACCGCTAAAGGCGACCTAATCTCAGCACGTCGCGAACTTGGCAAAATCTGGCAAATTGCATCCCTAAAAAATGTCGACCAATACCGTGTTGGCCCAACGCCCGTGTCATCACTACTCAAACTTGCAGCCTTAGGGCTATCTGGGGAAATCAAACAAGCCAGTGGAGCCGTGAGTGAAGCGATTGCAGACTATCAGGCAGCTGTAGAGTTGGAAGATAAAAATGGTTACATCGAACCACCTGACTGGCCTCAGCCGATGCGACACTATCTTGGAGCCGCACTGCTAAAAGCGGGTCGCGCAGCAGAGGCAGAGACTGTTTATCGGCAAGATTTAGAGTGGCATCAAAACAATGGCTGGGCTCTTTTTGGTCTATGGCAAAGTCTAGCGGCCCAAGGTAAAGCATTAGAAGCCGAGGAAACCTTCGAAGCCTATAAATATGCTTGGCGAGATGCTGACACTAAACTATCAGGCTCACGATTCTAGGCTTTCGTAGTTATTGCGTGACGCTTACTTAATCAACCATTGCTGTCTATAATGCAGGTCTTTCACATCTTTCGGGAGTAGCTATCTTGACCGCCTTTCGCCCCTGCATTGATCTTCATCAAGGCAAGGTAAAGCAAATAGTTGGCGGCAGTCTTTGCGACTCCGGCGCCAAGGCTAATTTTGTCAGCGATCATGGCTCTGGTTACTACGCCGAACTGTATAAAAATACCGGCCTCAAGGGCGGGCACTTAATATCCTTGGGGCAAAATAATCAACAGTCAGTGCTTGATGCGCTCACCGCATATCCAAAGGGATTACAATTTGGCGGTGGAGTCAATTTGGATAATGCACTTAACTACCTCAATGCCGGTGCATCGAAAGTCATCGTCACGTCTTATGTATTTGAGGGCTACCAATTTTCCTGGGAAAAACTATCGGATATCAGTGCACTAGTTGGCCCTGAAAATTTAGTCCTTGACCTAAGCTGCAGAAAAACTAAACAGGGTTGGATGGTGGCTACCAATCGTTGGCAGACCATTACCAATGTTAAAATTGATGCGCACCTCATTGAGCAGTTGCAGCCTTACTGTGCTGAATTCTTGATCCACAGCGCTGATGTTGAAGGGCTTCAAGCGGGTATTGATGACGATTTGGTTAGTGCATTAGGGAAAATCGTTTCTATCCCAACGACCTATGCCGGTGGTGCCACCTCGCTACGGGACTTAGATAGAGTAAAAGAGCTTTCAGCGGGCAAGGTGGATTTGACCATAGGCAGTGCCTTGGACATCTTTGGTGGATCAGGGGTGACATTGGACGAGTGCGTGAAGTGGAACCAACAAAACAACGTTTGAGCAAAAAAAATATAAAAACGTAGGTCGCCCAAGGTATAACCCACCTTGAAGTCAGTAATAGCTCTCCTCAGGGTGGGCGTTGCTCAAACTTTAACTCTCTACAGTAAAGGTAAGGCCTGCATTTTCTTGAAGCCTTTCAATTAACTCTGCACCCATCACTGGTGCCGTGGTCCAGATTCCACCAGAAGCCAGTTGAGGGTTTTTAACCAAGCAGATAGCGCTCTCTGCAATCATTTTAGATGTCGAACCATAACCAGGATCCCTATCGCCTTTGACACTGACCCGCACGGAGCGACCATCTGTATGTTCTCCCACCATTAAAACATCGTAGAAGCCATTTTCGCGTTCTTCTTTGCTCGGCCCTTCTCCAGGCTGCAGGGAGCTCTTGGCCATAGATGTATCTTCTGTTACCGCCTTTGCGATTGCTTCGCCTTTGTCTCCCGGCCCAGTAACCATCATTTCGTCATAGACAAAGTCTTCACCGTAGTGATGGCCTAGCAGCAGGTTAGAGCGGTGGACGTTTTTAGTGTTAATGCTTGCCATAACAAAGGGAGCAATCCAGCTCTGTAGTGCCTCGTCATATTCTGGCTTATTACCTAACGGTTGTTCTGCGCCCTCAAAGCCCGACGTCAATGCAAACGGATTACGTAGTATTCCGATAAGGCTTCGGTCTCTTCCTGCCGCGGCCATGGTCTCTTTAAAGCTGGCCAAGGTTCCACCAGACATAGTTCCTTTCATTGCGCGCACTCGCCCTTTGACGCGAGCTACCGTACTACCGAGAGTACTCACAGCGTGTTTCTGCAAAAAGAATACGCCCAAATCGAAGGGAATTGAGTCAAATCCGCAAGAGAAGACGATGCGAGCGCCACTTTTTTCAGCCACCGCCGAGTGTGCGGCAATCATTTTATGCATCCAGGCCGGCTCGCCGCAGAGATCAACATAATCAGTCCCTTGTACGGCACAGGCCTCCACCAACTCATTGCCGTAAAGCTGATAGGGCCCAACCGTTGTTAGTACCACTGATGTGCTAGCCACCATTTTTTTCACAGTCTCTATATCGCCGGCATCAGCGACAACTAAGGGAATATCGGCCCCTACGCCCAACTCATCTCTCACAGACACTAATTTATCCATGCTGCGCCCAGCCATCGCCCACTTAACCTCTCCATTAACACCGTATTGCTGATGAAGGTATTCAGCGACCAGCCGACCTGTAAACCCGGTAGCGCCATAGACTATGATGTCAAATTCCTTGTTGCTTTCCATAAAATTTCTCTTTTTTAGTTTTAACTTAGGTGTGATTTTTTAGAACGGAAACGATAATCTTAGAGTCAATTCAACTATGCAAATAGAGCCTTTAAAAAGCAGTAAAGTAACAGACCGCTACTATCGCTTTAATCCTCACTCAGGGCTCACGCTAGATAAACTGTAAAACCAAAACAATCCCAACGACTAGTACTAACGCGTAGAGAAATATTTTCCAAAGTGAAAATTGGCGAGTAGACCAATCAATACGGTCCTCTCGATCGGTTTGTTTAGACGATGCTTTAAATCGACCTAAGTAAAAGAAGATGGCCAGCGAGATGACCGCCATCGATCCAAATATGAGCGAATTAGCGTCCACTAGCGACTTCTCAATTTAGCCAGCAAACGCAACATCTCAAGATAGAGCCAAATGAGTGTGACCATCAAAGAAAATGCACCAAACCATTCCATATACTTTGGCGCACCCATCTCAGAGCCCTGCTCAATGAAGTCAAAGTCCAACACCAGATTCAATGCCGCAATAGCCACAACAAAGAGACTAAAGCCGATACCGAAAAGTCCATTGGAATGAATAAAGCCGATTCCACCAGAGCCAAACATGTTCATTACCATGCTGACAAGATACAACAAGCCAATACCCATGGTCGCAGAGGTAACCATCAACCGAAAGTTTTCAGTTGGCTTAACGATGCCAGTTTTATAGAGGAATAGTAATGATGCCAAGGTACCCAAAGTGAGACCCACTGCCTGAATGACAATACCAGGGTACTGCATTTCAAAAATACCCGAAATCGCGCCAAGAAATAGCCCTTCTGCCAACGCATACAATGGCGCGGTAATACCGGACCACTGTTTTTTAAATATGGTTACTAATGCAAAGATAAAACCAATCAAAGCGCCGCCAATTGCGAGGGGCATTACCGCGCCAGCATCACCACTTTGAAAAAATAAATTCCAAGTATAGCTCGCCGACAAAACTACCAATGCCAGCAGAATTCCCGTCTTATTAACCGTGCCTTGCAATGTCATCGTCTGCGAATCTGTCGCTTGAATGCCACCGGATGACCTATTTCCTTGTGCGCTTTGGCTAAAAGTGTCTGCCCTAAGAGCGGGATTACCTGAACGACCAAATGTATTTAATGCACCGTGCTTTGACATAACGAAACCTTAAAATGTAATTAAAATTGTGGGCAACAAGCAATCGATTGTCGCCGATGTTTAGATTTTAAGTGTAACAAATATAAAGCAGACCAACAGTGCTGATAGCCTTAAATTTGGCCTTGATCGGCCTCATACTAAAACTATTGATTAGCGAGATTCAATAAATCCTCATATTTTCACTACCGTTGGCTTACTCAGGTACTATGGCGAGCTCAACCAAAGCTCTAAAGGAGCGGCGTCAACATGGCATTAGGTGCAACGATCTGCAAGGCAGAGCTAAACGTAATCGATATGGATCGTCATTATTACCAGCAGCACAGTCTCACAATGGCACAACATCCCTCGGAAACTGACGAACGCTTAATGGTTCGACTATTAGCCTATGCCTTAAATGCCAATGAATTACTGAGTTTTACCAAAGGCTTGAGCACAGATGATGAACCTGACCTTTGGCAAAAAAGTCTCAGCAGTGAAATAGAGCTCTGGATTGAGCTGGGTCTACCCAGTGAAAAGCGTCTGAAGAAAGCCTGTGGCCGCGCCCAAAAAGTCATTGTCTACAGCTACGGAACTGGCTCTGCCGATCAATGGTGGAAACAATTAGAGCCCTTAGTCGCACGCTTTAGTAACCTCAGCATTTATCATATCGAATCAGAAGTGACCACCGAGTTAGCCAATACGGTGCAACGTAATCTCGACATTCAGGTCAGTATTCAGGATCAAGAGGTGACCTGGGACAATAATGGGCATTCCATCACCTTTACTCCAAAGATTAAGCTCTAGTAACGGCAATACCTTTTGTCGAGATTTCTCGGGTGTTAGTCATGATCTCTTAATTGTGCGGTCCAGAGTTGAAAGTAACGCCCTTTAAGCGACAGTAGTTCGCGGTGCGAACCCTGCTCAACCATAGACCCTTGGTCCAAAACAACAATCCTATCAGCATCAACAACTGTCGACAGACGATGGGCGATCACCATGCTTGTGTGGCCCTCAGAGATTTCCTGCAACGCAGATAATATTGAGCGCTCAGATTTACTATCCAGAGAGGAAGTCGCTTCATCAAAGACTAAAATGGGCGGCCGCTTGAGGATGGTTCTAGCGATAGCCACTCGCTGCTTCTCTCCACCTGAAAGTTTCAGACCTCGCTCTCCTACCACAGTGGCAGATCCTTGAGGTAGTTGGGCGATAAACTCTTCTAGATGCGCTAGCCTTATTGCCTGTAAGACATCATCATCGGATGCCTGAGGATCACCGTAGCGTATGTTTTCAAAAATACTTTGATTAAACAGCACAGTATCTTGAGGCACTATGCCAATTGCCCGACGCAGACTCTGTTGACTTACTTGGCTAACATCCTGGCCATCAATAGAAATACTGCCTGTATTAGGATCATAAAATCGAAACAGTAGTTTAACCAGGGTGGACTTGCCTGCTCCACTGGCACCAACGATAGCGACTTTTTCACCCGGTTGGATGCTAAAACTGAGATCTTTAATGATCTCGCGGTCATCTCGATAGTGGAATGACACGTTGTTAAAATTGATGACGCCCTGGCTAATATTTAACTCAGGCGCATTTACAATGTCTTTGACTCCAGATGTGAGATCTAAAAGAGCAAACATATTCTCGATATTGGCCATTGACCCCTTGATCTCTCGATAGACAAAGCCAAGAAAATTAAGCGGTATAAATAACTGCATCATAAAGGCGTTAATTAAGACAAAATCACCTACGGACATGCTGCCCTCAACGACACGTACTGCAGCCAACCACATCATGGAGGTCATGGCGACCGATATAATGAGCCCCTGCCCGGCATTTAGGCCTAACAAGGAAAGTCTATTTTTGCGCTTTGCCTCTTCCCAATCAAGTAGTGCCCCGTCATAACGATTAGCCTCATACTCTTCATTGGTAAAATATTTAACAGTTTCATGATTCAACAAACTGTCTATAGAGATGGTACTTGTTGCAGAGTCTGCTCGCGCCGCTTCACGAACAAACGCTGTTCGCCAATCAGTAGTCACCATGGAAAAAAGAATATATGAAACTACAGAAAACATCGTGATTGCGGCAAAGGCAATACCGTAGTTAAAGAAGAATATTCCAATGACTAGCGCTATCTCAATCAAAGTGGGGGCAATATTGAATACAAAAAATCGCATTAAAAAGCTAATACCATTGATGCCCCGCTCAATATCTCGAGATAAACCACCGGTGCGGCGATTGAGGTGAAAATCTAAATCTAACTTATGGACATGTTTGAAAACCTTTAACCCAATTTCAGTCATCGCTCTTTCAGTGACACGACCAAAAACTGTGTCTCGTATTTCTCCGAGGATAATCATTGAGAATCGAGCAAAACCATAGGCAATGACTAACGCTACCGGCACTAGTATTAGATTATTAGCTCCGTCTTGGGCCAGCCTATCAACGATGCTTTTTAGCAAAAATGGCCCAGAAACACTGGCAGCCTTGGACAATACCAAACAGACTATGGCAAGGGCTATACGCGCTTTATATTGCAGTAAATAGGGCCAGACAATTTGAAAAACCTTCCAGTTAATTTTTTGTTCAGCATTGTCACTATAGTCACGGGATCGCATAGATTGGCTCGTTTCAAAAAAAAGGGCTAGTGTTCACAGACGGTGAGTATAAAGTGGGCGTTGTTTTACTCCAAAGCATTTACTAAGTTTTGAGCTTTATCTCACTAAAAATACTGAAGTACAGACTAACTGCGTCTGCAGTTGTATAACGAATAGTTCGTTGGGTTGTTGAGGCTGGCACTTGAACAGTCACAGTTGGTGTTGGATAATCCACTGGCAAAAATAATGGATTACAGGGCAACTGTTCATCGAGGTACACATTCGAATACAGATGATCCTAACGAGCACAGCGAGGTTAGTGTGATGAAACGACAGTCAGCTATTTTCGCCCTCTTAACCGCGGGATTAGCTTGGGGTACGACAGGAATCTATGTTCGCGTACTTGGACTACGCGGGTTTTCTTCCTTTGAACTTTTGGGGATACGCCTTTTAGTCGTATTCCTAATCTTATTACCCATCATCTTGATACTGCATCTGCGACAATCTCCGCAGACTAGCACCCTGACTTTTCTACAACGAAAAATTGCTCTTAAGGTCAGCGCCTTTATGCTGCTTTACTACCTGGGCGCCATCGTCGCGATTCAGCACCTACCTTTGGTAATGGCTGTATTGCTGTTTGGTTCATCTCCCTTAATCGCATGGAGCCTGAAACTCACTATGGAAAGGCGGCTACCCATTGGAGCGGAACTGACTCAGAGTTTGGGCGTGTTGCTGGGAATGACCGGATTAGTCGGTTTGGCGCTAAGTAAACATACAGGTTCTGTGGCCCCAGCGGATGCGATACCCTTGATTGGCTACCTTGGCGGCATCACGGCGGCGGTGGTAACGGTAATCAATGCCCGAATTCTGCGCAGGGCCGCTGAACAGGCACCCTCATCATTGAGTATTTCAATGATAACAGCAGCATTAGGGACCCTACTGGCCCCATTATTATTTATTGATTCGGCCGACTTGTTGGCCCGAATCCAAGAAAGCTGGCTTGCGCTACTAGGCTTCGGTACTCTGTCTACATTGATACCAGGCTTTGCCATCGCCCATGCTGCTTCACGACTGCCACCGACTGCCACATCGACAGTGTCAATCCAGCTTCAAGTGTGGACTGTTATTCTCGGCTGGATAATTTTAAATGAGACATTATCTGGAGTTCAAGTCGCAGCTGCGCTTGCAGTCATGCTAGGTACGGGTATCTGCTTATTGTATCCAGAACCACAAAATAGCAAGGCTTAGAGATTAGTAGTGTCAATGATCATCTGGAAACCAGACATTTTTTAAGACATTTTTTAGGGTATTTTGAATGACGAACAATTTACAAATTTACGATTATATTGTTGTGGGTGCCGG
>JAPKEJ010000008.1 GCA_028822155.1 Porticoccaceae bacterium | reverse complement strand
CTTCAGCAGCAGGAGCCTCTTCAACTACAGGAGCCTCTTCAACAGCAGTGACTTCCTCTGCTGGCGCTTCTTCAGCAGCAGGAGCCTCTTCAACTACAGGAGCCTCTTCAACAGCAGCGACTTCTTCTACTGGCGCTTCTTCAACAACAGGCGCAGCAGGCATCACGGCTTTAATTAAACCTTCACCCAACAGAATCTTTATTTTTTCGTCGGCATTGACCCAGTTTCTGTTAGCGTCTTTTACAGCATAGCGCCCAGAACTCTTCTGATAAACAACATAATCTTTCGTCTTTTTTATAACTTTCATCGGTACTTCCTCGTTTAATGATTACTCGTTTGAGCATTTAAAGTCGCCAAACATCAACGACCATTTCTTCTTACACCTACCACTTACTAACACTACTGCTTTATTTAAAATCTTTGGTCGCCTGAACATACTTTACTCATCAAGCTGCACCAGTATCTCGCTCGAAATTTCAGCGTTGGTGTACACATGTTGTACGTCATCTAAATCTTCTAGAGCATCAATAAGCCCTAGCAACTTCTCTGCGCCGTCCTTATCTAGAGGCACAGTGGTATCAGCTACCATTGTCAGCTCGGCGTGAGCGGGTACAAAACCCCCTGCAATCAGCGCCTCTTTAACATTTAAAAATTCTTCCCAACTCGCCTCAATATCGACAGAACCGTCTTCATGTGAGTTTAGGTCCTCAGCGCCGGCCTCTAGAGCCGCATCCATTAATCTATCTTGGTCGACACCTGGGTCATAGCTAAGCTGTCCAATACGCCTAAACAAATAGGCGACCGAGCCATCAGTGCCTAAATTACCACCACGCTTACTAAAACCGTGCCTTACATCGCCAACGGTACGGTTGCGATTATCTGTCATGCACTCTACCAACACTGCGACACCACCGGTGGCATAACCCTCATAGGTGATCTCGTCATAATTATCTCCCTCACCTGCCCCTGCACCCCTGGCGATAGCCTTGTCGACAGTATCTCGCTTCATATTGGAACCGAGCGCTTTATCCACCGCAGCCCTAAGGCGCGGATTATCTTCTGGATTCGGGCCTCCAGCTTTCGCAGCCACGACTAACTCACGAATAACCTTTGTAAATACCTTTCCTCGCTTAGCATCTTGAGCCGCCTTGCGGTGCTTTATATTGGCCCATTTACTATGGCCTGCCATTAGTTACCTAGCGCCTTAATCTTCTTGTTTGCGCAAGCGTATATTCAACTCACGCAACTGCGCCGCATCTACACTACCTGGCGCATTGGTTAACAAACATGCTGCAGACTGAGTCTTCGGGAAAGCGATAACATCTCGAATCGAATCCGCGCCCACCATTAGCATAATTAATCGATCAAGACCAAAGGCGACACCACCATGAGGAGGAGCACCAAATTTTAGAGCATCAAGTAAAAATCCAAACTTTTCTTGCTGTTCTGCCTCATCGATCCCTAATACTTCAAAGACAACTGCTTGCATTTTTTGGTCATGAATACGTATCGAACCACCGCCCAATTCGACACCATTAAGAACCATATCGTAAGCTCTAGACAGAGCATTAGCCGGATCTGACTGGAGCTCTTCCATAGAACATGAAGGTGCGGTAAAGGGGTGGTGCAATGGCGTTAAACCGCCATTATCCGTGGCTTCGAACATAGGGAAGTCAATCACCCACATAGGAGCCCATTTAGACGTATACAGGTTCAGATCTTCACCGACCTTACATCGCAACGCACCTAAAGCCTCCGAGACTACTGATGATTTGTCAGCCCCAAAGAATATGATGTCGCCGTTTTTAGCATTCAATCGCTCCATGACATTTAACGTCACTTTATCACCAAGGAACTTAATAATCGGTGACTGCAAACCATCAATTCCATCTTCAATGGCATTAACTTTTATCCAAGCGAGGCCTTTAGCACCATAAATACTGACAAATTTAGTGTAATCGTCTATCTTTTTTCGCGATATCTCAGCTCCGCCAGGAACTTTTAGTGCCGCGACCCTGCATGCTGGGTCATTAGCTGGTCCTGCAAATACCTTAAATTCTATATCTTTTAGCAAGTCTTTAATTTCAACCAACTCTAGAGGTATCCGCAAGTCCGGCTTGTCTGACCCAAACCGATCCATAGCGTCTGCATAGGTCATGCGTGGGAACGACTGGAACTCAACACCCATATGCTCGGCGAAGATCTGAGTCATCATGGTCTCGGAGGTAGACATAATATCTTCTTCATCAATAAACGATGCTTCGATATCGATTTGCGTGAATTCTGGCTGACGATCGGCCCTAAGGTCTTCATCACGGAAACACTTAGCAATCTGATAATAACGATCAAAACCAGCCACCATTAACATTTGCTTAAAAAGCTGTGGTGATTGGGGCATGGCAAAGAATTGACCGGCATGAGTACGTGAGGGAATCAAATAGTCTCGAGCCCCTTCAGGCGTTGCCCTGGTCATAATGGGTGTTTCGATATCCAAAAACCCATCATTTACCAAATAATTACGAATTGATGAGGTTATCTTGGACCGAAAACGCAAACTGTTTTGCATTTCCGTGCGACGCAAATCCATGTAGCGATATTTAAGTCGCACATCTTCGCCGACCGTGATGTGGTCATCAAGCTGAAAAGGCGGTGTTAGAGCGCTATTAAGAAGTTCTAACTCAGTACCGTAAACCTCGATTTCACCAGTGGCCATATTCGAATTAACCGTTGCATCACTGCGTGAGCGAACCTTTCCGGTAACTTTCAGCACATATTCCGATCGAACACTGTCGGCAAGGTCGAAAAACTTCCCAGCGTCTGAGTCAAAAACAACCTGTACAATCCCTTCACGGTCACGTAAATCAAGAAAGATAACACCACCATGATCGCGGCGACGGTCTACCCAGCCGCAAAGCGTAATCTCTTCATCAATATGAGAACTTCTCACTAATCCGCAATAGATTGATCGATCCATTATTATTTCATTCCTGCTAGTAAAGTTTATTGCGAACCGGAGGTTACGCTTGACGTAGCACTGCTCTTATCAGTACCGCTTTTTTCACTTTTGGAGCTTACAGTCGAACTGCCCGAGTCTGACGACTGATCACCACTTATATTTTTCTTCTTTCCACTTTTAAAATCAGTCTCATACCAACCGGTTCCACTCAACCTAAATCCGGCTGCTGATATTTGTTTTTTTAGCTCAGCCTTAAAGCAATTTGGGCAATTCACGAGCGGTTCATCACTCATTTTTTGCAAGGCCTCCATCTTATGCTCGCATGACTTACAGAGATATTCATAAATGGGCATGACCTGAAATCCAACCTCGTAATTAATTAACTTCTAATCAGGCTCAGTAAGCCCTCCAAAAAGGCGGCGAAGTATACATCAGCCGTGCCTCTGTGAGAATGACATTTATCATTCAGATTATATACGGAAACATAACGTTAGAAAAATTTGAAGAATTATTGGTAAAGCTATTCACTTTAGCGCTGAATCAGCCAAAACCTTTAGACGATTTAATATATTAAAATCGCTTGTGGCAAATGGTCAGACGAGAAAGCAACCAGTACTCCACTAGCTTTTATTCGAATACTTAATGATCTCTAATTTAATTAGATGAAGACTAAGCCACAAAGCGCCACTTGATTTCTCAAATTTGAGATGACAGTTGCGGCTTGAGCTTTTGGGTAAGCACTCGCGTGAGCTTGACCCCAGACTGGCTTTGGCCAGCAGATGTCATTACGAAATCTACAAATGTGGTGCATATGTAGCTGAGGCACCATATTTCCGATCGTCGCTATATTGAGTTTGTGGGGACTAAACAGGCTAACCAGCGCCTTTGACAAGCAATGAGACTCATGCATAAGTTCCTGACGATCATTAGCCGAGAGCTCGTAAATCTCTTTAACACCAACTCTTTTTGGAACCAATATAAACCAAGGATAATTAGCGTCTTTACTTAACAGCAATAGCGAGAGTGGTAACTCCCCTATTCTTACCGTATCCGCATCAAGCGTTGGGTGTAATTCAAACATTTTTCATCCTTAGACTGCTTTACTGTATACCGCGATGATTCTGCACCGTAAAATGATACCATTAGTCACCAGCAAACATTTAAGAGAAACCATGCGCGCCAGCCAATATTTAATAACCACTAAGAAAGACTCACCCGCAGATGCTGAAGTTATTAGCCATAAACTAATGCTCCGTGCCGGTATGATTCGCAAAGTAGCTTCTGGCCTCTATTCTTGGATGCCACTTGGGTTGAGAGTGTTTAGAAAAGTTGAATCTATCGTCAGAGAAGAAATGGACCGGTCTGGGGCCTTGGAAATGTTAATGCCAGTAGTTCAGCCTGCTGATCTGTGGGCCGAGTCTGGCCGTTGGGGACAGTTTGGACCCGAATTGTTACGAATTAAAGATCGGCATGATCGTGAGTTTTGCCTAGGCCCTACTCACGAAGAAGTCATCACCGACATCATCAGAAATGAGATCAGCAGTTACAAACAGTTACCGGCTAATTTCTATCAAATACAAACTAAATTCCGTGATGAGCGAAGACCGCGATTCGGTGTAATGCGCACACGAGAGTTTTGCATGAAAGATGCCTATTCTTTTCACAGCAACGCGGCCTCTCTGCAAGAGACGTACGACATAATGCACGCAACCTATTCCACTATCTTTGAAAGGGCCGGCCTGATTTTCCGTGCTGTACTTGCAGATACAGGCAGTATTGGAGGAAGTCATTCCCATGAGTTTCATGTTCTTGCAGAGTCTGGGGAAGATGCGATTGTATTTTCAAGTGAGGGTGACTATGCCGCCAATATAGAAAAAGCTGCAGCGCTGGCACCAGAGGGAGCGGCCCCTAGCCCGCAATTAGAATTGACTGAAATTGCAACACCGGGTGTCCATACTATTGCTGATCTCTGCCAGTTTTTAGATGTTGAGCCTGCAGAGACTTTAAAGTCTCTGATTATAAGTGCCGAAGATGACTCGGGTAAGACTCAGCTCTATGGATTAATGCTTCGTGGTGATCACGAACTCAATGAAGTCAAGGCTCAAGAGGTTTTAGGACTTACATCAAAGATTAGTTTCGCCACTGAAAAACAAATTAAAGAAGCTCTCAAATGCTCTCCGGGATCGATCGGGCCGACTAATCTCGGTTTGCCTTTAGTCGTCGATTCTAGCGCGGCAGTCCTCAGTGACTTTGCATGCGGCGCGAACCATGACGGTTACCATTTTACCGGCGCCAACTGGCAGCGAGATACTGGTGACTATATGGTTGCTGATATTCGCAATGTTGTAGCTGGCGATGCAAGCCCCGATGGTAGAGGTATTTTAGAAATAAAGCGCGGCATCGAAGTGGGCCACATATTCCAGTTAGGTACAAAATATAGTGAAGCGATGAATGCTACCGTTCTGGATGAAAATGGTAAGCAGCAATTTATGAGTATGGGCTGTTACGGTATTGGTGTCAGCCGTATCGTGGCTGCGGCTATTGAACAAAATAACGATGAAAACGGTATTATCTGGCCTGAGTCTATCGCCCCATTTCAGGTGGCGATTGTGCCAATCAATATGCACAAGTCAGATTCTGTCAAACAAACCTGTGAGACTCTTTATACCCAACTAACTGAATCAGGTTACGAAGTGCTCTTTATGGATGAAGCTAAGGCTAGGCTTGGTGGTATGCTTGCAGATGTAGAACTCATCGGCATTCCGCATCGAATCGTCGTCGGTGATAGAGGATTAGAGGCAGGAACTTTGGAATATCGGCATCGTAGAGACTCTGAGAATCAACATATTGCCCTGAACGATATCGTTAACTTCATAAAGGAACATGCATTTAAAAATAGCTAAATGCACAAGGCACAATAAATATGCTCAATACGATCACTCCAACAGATCTTCGCCGATTGATTCGCAGAAACAAGCACGATGGCGTGACTTCCGGTCTTTGCCAAGGTTACGTGCAATGTAATCTGGTGATATTGCCTCAAGCCTGGGCTGAGCAATTTATGCTCTTTTGCCGTGCCAATCCAAAACCATGCCCGCTTATCGCTATATCTAAGGTTGGCGACCCTCATATCGCTGAACTAGGACAGGATCTTGATATTCGGACCGATATTTCGGGCTATAGACTGTTCGAAGATGGCCAATTGACCGGCGAAATGTCTGATATTTCATCTCTATGGAACGATGATTTGGTTTCTTTTTTAATAGGCTGTTCATTCTCCTTTGAAGAAGCTCTTATCGCTGAAGGGCTGGACGTACGAAATGTTAGCGAACAGCGTAATGTTCCCATGTATCGAACCAATATTGACTGCACCCCAGCTGGACCCTTTAAAGGAAAAATGGTGGTTAGTATGCGTCCGTTCAATGACACAGATACAAAAGAAGCCGTTAAGATAACCGGCCGATTCCCGTCAGTTCATGGCGCTCCGGTCCATATTGGCGATCCGAAGATTATAGGAATAAACGACATTAACCAGCCTGACTATGGGGATGCTGTGACAATCAATAATGATGAGCAACCTATTTTCTGGGCCTGCGGCGTAACGCCGCAGGTTGCACTAGAGCAAGCAAAACCACCTTTTTGCATCACTCACAGTCCAGGCTGCATGCTAGTTACAGACCTACTTAACAGTTCTTTTGAACAGCACTAGTTGATTAAGCCCAGATTTTAGTTAGGATACCCTTATGTCTCTATTGTTAAATTGTGATCTAGGTGAAAGTACCCACCCTGATGTTATGGATGTCGATGCTCTGGTAATGCCACACATTGATCAAGCGAATATCGCTTGCGGTCTCCACGCGGGAAACGCCAAGATGATGCGGGCGACGCTAAGGCTAGCCAAAGAAAATGGTGTTTTAGTTGGCGCCCACCCTAGCTATCCGGATAGAGAGGGCTTCGGCAGAACATCAATGTCGCTGCCCAACGAAGAATTGATCGAATTAGTACAGTCACAAATCGCGGCGTTAGCCGAGATAGCGCTCGAGGTTGGCATTACTCTATCTTACGTGAAACCTCACGGTGCGCTGTACAACGACATGATGGCGAATGGGCATATTCGTAGTGCTGTAATGCAGGCTATTAGCTCATCCCCCCTGCCCTTAGCATTTATGTTACAAGCTACTCCGGAGGCTGATACTCACCGCCAAGAAGCTGACGCTTTTAATTTAGACGTTATCTTTGAGGCATTTGCCGATCGCTGCTATGCCGATAATGGTTCATTGCTAAGCAGAAAGTTACCTGGAGCCGTTCACAATCGGGAAAAAATGTTAGCCCAAATTATGCAACTCAATAATACTGGTACCATCACCACTATCAGTGGTCTTAGACTATCCCTTCAAGCGGATTCAATTTGCGTCCATGGGGATAATGCAGAGGGTGTGGCGGCCATACAAGAAGTTCGCCAGTTACTGCAATGATGGGCGCCCAGTGATAAATCAAGCCATTACGATATCAGTCGCCGGAGAAAATGCTCTCATAGTGTATTTTTCCGATAAAGTTGACACTCAAGTGGCAGCGCGTATAAAAACCTGTTCGTCTGCTATTCGTCTCGCGTTAGGCCTCCATCTTATCGACTTAATACCCTCTTATGGATCTATATTAGTGATCTATGACAGCCTCCTTACCGATCACTTTGCGGTATCTAAGGCTATTCATACTGTTGCAGGCGCAAGTTCTATTCAAGCTAGTGCATTATCAGCCAGTCATGATGGCAAGCTAATAACGCTTCCTGTTTATTACAGTCTGGAATCGGGGCCTGATTTAAAGTCCTTAGCGGAAAATGCGGGCTTATCAATTGATCAGGTAATAGAAATACACCAGGCTATTGAATACCGCGTTTATGCCATTGGGTTCGCACCTGGTTTTGCCTATCTTGGCGAGGTCGACGAACGTATAGCGGCACCAAGACTGGCAACTCCAAGGCTTAAGGTGCCCCGTGGCGCCGTAGCCATCGCCGACCGTCAAACTGCAGTTTATCCTGCTGAGTCTCCTGGAGGATGGAACCTAGTTGGACTTTGCCCAACACCTATGTTCGATGCAAAGGCAGACCCAATAATGCCGGTATCTACGGGAGATAGGGTTGTTTTTAAGGCCATCGGCAAACAAGAATTTATTGATCTTGGTGGCACATTGGATACTCTCGGAGACCTCAAATGAGCGGGTTAAGAGTTGTTCAATCAGGCGTTCACAGCTTAATTCAAGATGAAGGTCGCTTTGGCAGCCATCATATTGGTCTTACCGTCGGAGGCCCTTTAGATCGTCACTCTTTTCGCTGGGCCAATAAACTGTGCTCAAACCCTATTAATACACCAGTAATTGAGGTGACCATAGGCGGTTTGGTCTTAGAGTCCACGGTTGATACCTATTTTGCGGTCACTGGCGCTCTAGTTGACCTTAGCATTAATAAAGTTCCCGTAGATTGTTGGGCGGTTAATCGAATTAAATCTGGTGATCGCATTGAATTGGGCTACGCCAAGATAGGCATACGATGCTACCTAGCGGTGGCTGGTGGATTTGACATAGAGACTACCTTTGGTAGCTGTTCCACTGTCACTAGGGAATCAGTGGGTGGTTTGGCCGGTGACGGCTCGCCCTTAAGCAACGGCGACCTGATACCCTGTGGCGAAACCCTAGTGCATCCTCCGTTCTTTTCGCCTGTTCAAGCACAACCGCATCACCTGACAACGGCACCGGAATCGACTCGCCTCAGGGTGTTGCTAGGTTATCAACAGGATTGCTTTACAGAACAGCAGAAAAAACAGTTTTTCCACGGACAATACCGTATTTCGGAGCGTAACGATCGAATGGGTTTTAGACTACTGGGTCCGGAGATCAAACCCTCTATCGGTGGCATTCTGTCTGAAGGTATATGCCAAGGTGCAATTCAAGTTCCTCCGGATGGGCAGCCAATTGTCCTCCTCAATGACCGACAAACTATTGGTGGATACCCGAAAATAGGCTCGGTGCTTTCTTTAGATTTGGACAAGCTAGCGCAACTTGGCCCAGAATCCATTGTCTATTTTGAAGAGATAAGTATCGAGCAGGCTCATAATCTAAGGCATCTTGCTGAGATTAAATTCCAATACAGTGAGGCCAGTATTGATTTACCCTCTCTCTCCACAGAAATAGAAGCCCTGCTAGTGGCTAGTAATCCTCGTGGCATGAAGACAGTGTCATCAGCCATAGACAGTGGATCATATTTGAGAGCCGCACAACTTATTAATCAAGCCCACGGTACAATCCTTATTGGCACTGGCTTTCCAGTGAATGGAAGCTTTGAAACTGATGGCCCGGTGGGTGCAATCGCTTTGTACCGAGCAATCGAAGCCATTGGTGGAGCGCCTGTTTTGGTCTGCGAGGCACCCCTATGCACCTTACTAAGTACAGACTTCAATACTCATGAGATCAAAATAGGTGAGGACGGGGGAAAACAAGCTCAGGAAGCCATCAGTGAGCATCAACCAGCCTTGATTATTTCAATTGAGCGTCCAGGTCAGTCTAGCGATGGTCGCTACTACAACATGCGTGGTATAGATATTTCAGAGCACTGTGCCGACTATGATAGCTTTATATCTTTATCCGTCTGCCCCACTATCGCCATTGGCGATGGAGGCAACGAGATAGGCATGGGAAATATTGCTGAGGCTCTCGAGCAACTTGATATTCGCGCAGCGAGCACGGGTTGCGATGAGCTTCTCCTTGCGGACATCTCCAACTGGGCCGCTCATGGCTTAGTGGCGCTACTATCTGTCATCAGCAATCAAGATATGCTCGCCGACTGGGACAATAAAGCAGTACTTCAGATGTTATCTGAGGGTGGCAGTGTGGATGGTGTTACGGGTGAAAATACCCTAACAGAAGACGGAGTTCACTCAGATGTCAGCCAGAAGCTGGTAGGCACTCTAAGAAAGTTATCAGGGTTTTAGTACCACACCAGATATTTTCACTTGAAATGCCTATCAACTTAGAGATTTTCCTGTAATTGAATCCAAATACGTCATTTTAAAATCAATTAGCTTTGTCTAAAACGCCACTAGCTGATACTATTTTTTGCTAGGAATAAGTAAAGACAATTAGTCCCACGCTATTTTTAACTTATACAAAAGTAAGGTCTATCAATGAGTATTGTTTTTCTAAATGGTTCATACATGCCAATGTCAGAGGCTAAGATTTCGCCCCTAGATCGTGGTTTTCTTTTCGGTGACGGCATTTATGAGGTTATCCCCTCTTATCAAGGCAACTTATTAGGTTTTGGTCCCCATATCGACCGCATGAACGATGGGTTTAAAGGCATTGGTTTGAATGTTGACTGGTCGCACCAGCAATGGAAAATACTCTGTGAGGACCTAGCTAGTAAAAATGGTAATAGTAATTTAGGTATTTACCTGCAGGTTAGCCGAGGTGCTGATACTAAACGCTACCATGCCTTCCCAGAGAATGTTGAGCCTACAGTCTTCGGATTTACCTTTAAAATTCCTGAGCCGCCAATAGCAGACAAAGCAATCGCCAAAGGATACAAAGTATCAACTGCAGAAGACCTGCGATGGCAGCGCTGCCACATTAAGTCCACTGCGCTGCTGGGTAATGTCCTGCATTTTCAGCAAGGATACGAGCAAGGTCATGATGAAACGTTGTTGTTCAATGCCAACAATGAACTCACTGAAGCCAGCTCATGTAATGCTTTTATAGTGAAAGATGGCACACTGATCACGCCACCCCTGGATAATCAGCTATTACCAGGTATTACTCGCTATATGCTGCTGGATATTCTTCGTAAAGATGGGACAATTCCGGTTGAAGAACGAGCCATCACTAAACAAGAGGTGCTTGACGCCGACGAAGTCTGGATTAGCAGCTCCACAAAAGAGGTGGGTGCAGTCATCCAGGTGGATGGAAGTCCCGTTGGAGACGGTAAGGTCGGTAATGTTTGGCTGGCCGCTCAAAGGCTTTTCTCCGCTCACAAGTTCAATTACTAGCGGTATCCACTATTATGTCAAGACCTACGGTTGCTGTTGTTGACTTAAACGCTCTAAGGACCAATTTCGCCCTAGCGCAATCATTGGCACCAGAAGCCAACGCTATTCCCATGGTTAAAGCTAATGCTTACGGGCATGGCATGATCGAGGTAAGTCGTGCGTTATCAGAGTCTGCGCCAGCATTTGGCGTAGCGTCGATTGACGAAGCGTTGATGCTTCGAGAGGCCGGTATCGAACAGCCTATCTTATTACTTGAAGGCACTTTCTCTTGCGATGAAGTTGAGATCGCAGCCGACAATAATTTCATGCTAATGGTCGAAAATCTCGCGCAAAAAGATGCCATTGTAAATACATCAATCTCCCAGCCGATAACTGTTTGGCTGGGCATAGACACTGGCATGCACCGCCTTGGCTTTCAAGCTAAAGAAGCTGCCCAAGCCTATCACGCACTAAAAAATAGCGACAATGTTACCCAGCCCATTATCGCGGCCTCGCACTTCGCTTGTGCTGATGATATGGGCAGTAGCGCAACGGAAGCACAACTGGCTATTTTTGATCAATGGATAGAATCTCAGACCTTAGTAAGCGGCGATATTATTAAACAATCTCTTGCCAATTCGGCTGCTATTTTAGCTTGGCCGAAAACTCATCGTGACTGGCAAAGACCTGGCTATATGCTCTACGGGAACTCACCATTCTCAGAAGACCAAGACAACGCCGACAAACTTATACCTGTTATGTCCCTGCAGTCAGCGGTGATATCCATTCGTTGTATTCCATCCGGTGAGTCCGTCGGTTACACCGCCAACTGGACGGCAAAACGAGACTCAACCATAGCTACGATTACTGTTGGCTACGGCGATGGCTATCCGCGTCAAGCGCCCAATGGAACGCCCGTTCTTATTAATGGAGTGCGCTGCCCTTTAGTAGGAAGAGTCTCAATGGACATGATTACAGTCGACGTCACTGATTTGGACCTTGTATCTATCGGAGACAAAGTCGTACTTTGGGGGCCTGAACTTCCGGTTAACGAAATTGCTCGCCACTGCGACACAATCGGTTATGAGTTACTCACACGGATGCCCTCGCGCGTGCCGCGAATTTATATTAACTAGCTGTTAATCTGAACTGCAGTTTCCGACTTAACATCTTGAATAACGACGTATGTATGGGTTTGGCTTATATCACTAATCGAGGCAAGTTTCTCGCCTAAAAAGCGCTGATAATGTTGCATATCCGCCACTCGTATTTTAATTAAATAATCAAAACCTCCAGCCACCATCTGGCACTCTTGGACCTCTGGGAGGTCAATCATCTGTTGATTAAAACGCTTAAATGCATCCGTCGTTGAACTCACTAACTGAATCTCGATATAAGCACAGAGTGCCGCATTAGCCTTTACCGGATCAAGCAGTGCCACATAGTTGGTAATAAACCCCTCTTTCTCCAATCGTTTAACCCGCTCCAGGCAAGGTGTAGGGGTGAGGTTAACCTCGCGAGCCAAGTCTACATTGGCAATACGGCCGTTTTTTTGCAGACTGTTGAGAATTCTGCGGTCTGTGCGATCTAAATCTGCCACTGTTTTCATAGATTCACCCTTTAATATCTAAATATCGTCAAAGCATAATAATCTATAAATTTAATAATTACAGTATAATTAACTACAAATTGTCTAACTATGGAGACAAATACTAATGTAAATACCTGACAATGCCATATATTCAACAAAAAGATCGTTAAGGTAAAAAATGAATCAAATAGCCATGCGCAAAAAAGTTCGTCGTGCAACACACCAGGATGAGCATCAGGCTGTCACCCAGCTCCTCCATGCCAACCCGCTATCAATTAAAGCTCGCGACACAATTCTCCAGGACGCACGACACCTTGTGACGAACTGCCGTGCCGATAAAAACAGTAGCGGCACGCTAGATGCGTTCTTACTGGAATTTGGCCTTTCCAACGCGGAAGGCGTTGCACTGATGTGTTTGGCCGAAGCGCTATTGCGTGTTCCCGATACCCTGACCGCCGACCGGCTAATCGCGGAAAAAATCCAAGCGGGTAATTGGAGCCTGCATCGAGGCCAATCTGAGTCTCTATTTGTCAATGCTTCAACCTGGGGTCTTATGCTGACCGGTCAGCTGGTAAGCCTAGATAGAGAAATTACCCAAGATACGGACCACTGGGTGAAACGTCTTACTGCCACTATGGGCGAACCGGTAATACGTGCCGCAGTAATGCAAGCTATGAAAATCATGGGGGGCCAATATGTCCTCGGCCGCACCATTACCGAGGGTCTAAAGCGCGGCACAAAACACAATGACCCCCAGACAAGATTCTCCTTCGATATGCTGGGTGAAGGTGCCCGCACCGAAGCAGATGCTGCACAGTATTTAAAGGCCTATGGCGACGCCATAGATGAAATTGGTAAAACCAGCAACAGAGAAACGAATGTCTACAGCGCTAACGGCATTTCGGTGAAACTCAGCGCCATACATCCTCGATATTATTTTTCTCAGCACCAAGCCGTGATGAGCGAATTATTACCACGCATCAAGCAGCTGTGCCTGCAGGCTAAGAAATACAACATTGGTTTATCCATTGACGCAGAAGAAGCCTACCGCCTGGATATCTCCCTAGATATCTTCGAAGCTCTGGCTAAGGACAGCGAACTTGGTGACTGGCAAGGTCTGGGCTTTGTTCTGCAGGCCTATCAAAAGCGCGCTCCAGATACTGCTAAATGGTTAATCGGCCTAGCCAAAGAAACTGACCGTCGCATCATGGTGCGGCTGGTAAAAGGCGCCTACTGGGATGCCGAAATCAAACATGCTCAGGAACTGGGACTGGCGAGTTATCCCGTATTTACCCGTAAAGCCAATACTGATCTTTGTTACCAACATTGCGCCGGTATTTTGCTGGACGCTGAAGAAAATATTTACCCACAGTTTGCGACTCATAACGCCTATACCGCCACCATGATTTTAAAACTAGCCGGTGAGCGCGAGTTTGAGTTTCAACGTCTCCATGGTATGGGCCATATTCTTTACGCCCAATTAAAAACCCAAATCAAAATGACTGCCATGCCAATCCCACTGGCAGTGCGTGTTTATGCTCCTATTGGCAATCATAAAGACCTACTGCCCTATTTGGTTCGCCGACTTTTAGAAAATGGGGCCAACAGTTCATTTGTAAATCGCTTTTTAGATCATCAAACACCCGTAGAAGAATTGCTCAAAGATACCAGAGATCAGGTCACTAGCTCATTTCCCTATCAGCATAAAATGATTGCTATACCAGATGAGATGTTTACCGTTGGTGGTGAGGAGCGTAAAAATGCGGTGGGAATAGATTTAGATTCGCCTTTAGAAACTGAGGCCCTGCTAAGCACCATAAAACAAACTGCAGAATTGCTCTCCCACCCAATTATCGATGGCCGAGATATCCAATGTGAACTACAACCTGCCTACAACCCAGCAAACCAAAAGCAGCTGATTGGTCATTACTCTAAAGCCGATGAAATTAGTATTTTAACGGCGCTGGAATCATCTCATGCTGCCCAGCCAACCTGGAATACACTGGGCCACCAGATACGTGCCGATATTCTAGGTAGAGTAGCAGATCTTATGGAAAGAGACTGTGCAGAATTGATGGGGGTCGTTGCCTTAGAAGCAGGCAGAACATTGGGGGATGGCATTTCAGAAGTACGCGAGGCCGTCGACTTCTGTAGATACTATGCTCTGCAAGCTCGATCATTAGCCGCGCAAGGCCTGCAAGGTCAGGGCGTATTCCTATGTATTAGCCCGTGGAACTTCCCGCTGGCAATCTTTGTCGGCCAAATCGCAGCGGCACTCGCTGCAGGTAACACTGTTATTGCTAAACCGGCCGCACAAACACCCGCCATTGCAGCCTGCGCTATACGACTATTCCACAAAGCAGGTGTGCCAGGCCCCGCCTTACAGCTGCTGCTTGGTAGTGGCGCACAAATAGGTAAACTATTAGTTGGCGACAGCCGTATTGCCGGCATTGCCTTTACCGGCTCAACCGGTACAGCCCAAAGTATAAACCAGCAACTCGCCGCTCGCCCCGGCGGGCCAATAAATTTTATCGCCGAAACCGGTGGCCAGAACTGCATGGTGGTAGATTCTACCGCCCTGCCAGAACAGGTTGTTGATGATGTTATCTCATCCGCCTTCCAAAGCGCGGGCCAGCGATGCTCAGCTTTGCGGGTACTCTTTATCCAGTCGGATATCGCCGATAACACCTTAAAAATGCTTGCAGGTGCCATGGCCTCAATGAAGGCGGGCGACCCAAGGTTATTATCCAGTGACCTTGGCCCAGTAATTGATGGCGCCGCTCAAGCAGAACTGCAGACTCATATAGATCGTATGAATGCAGAGGCAACATTTATCGCCAAAGTAGAGCTTGAAGAGCAGTGCGTTAATGGCAGCTACATTGCACCTCACGTGTTTGAAATTAACTCGTTGGATCAACTCAATGAAGAAGTATTTGGCCCGATACTCCATGTGATTCGTTATTCATCGGAACAGCTAGGTTCTGTAATACAGCAAATCAATGATACCGGCTATGGTCTCACGCTTGGTATTCACAGCAGAATTGAAGCCTTTGCCGAAACTGTATTTCGCAACACCATCGCCGGCAACACTTATATCAACCGTAATATGGTTGGTGCCGTGGTCGGGGTAAATCCATTTGGAGGACGGGGATTATCCGGCACAGGGCCTAAAGCTGGCGGGCCTAATTATTTGATGCGTTTTTCTAGGGAAACTACGCAGGTCGACAATGAAAGATCCTTTCCAATTGATTTGGAGGATACCAAAATAGTAAATTCAAACTCTGTAGTTAAGGCGGTTAAGGCCATGCCAAACTGGCAGGCACGGTCGATAGATGGCCGCTTGGCTATTTTGCAAGCAGCAATTACTAGAAAATCTACGGCTGAATTCTTACCCATACTTAAAACCATTGCACGAGGAAAACTAGCCAACCCAATACAGTTGCTGGGGCCAACAGGTGAAGACAATCGACTGTCCCTGCATGGTCGAGGGGTAATGGTATTGGTGGTTTTAGAGTCCGATTTAATTGCCGAAGCTGAGAAACAAATTGCCAGCGCATTGCTTTGTGGGTGCCCGGTGATTGTTACAGTAGACAGAACACATATAAACCAGTTAGAGGCCATTAGAACGGGCTACCAGAGAGCCGGCCTAGCCAAACAACTACTACAGATAGAGGTACTAGGAACACTTACAGGGCTGATCCAAAACAACAGTATTGAAGGGATCATGGCTAACTGTAAGAATGCCGATAGCACGCCGCTACGACAGGCAGCGGCAAAGAGAACGGGCAGTATTATTCCTTTAATTGAGTGGCCAAGAGATAATGAAGGTTATAACTACCACTGGTTGCTATGGTTTTTAAGCGAGCGCACACGCACGGAAAACTTAGTCGCGCGAGGCGGCAATACGCAGTTATTTAACCTGACCGAATAAAGTTATTAGAAATGCCACTCTGTGCGACCAGCAAAGCTATCGCCATTATTCGTGAAGCGAACGAATCGCGGTTCAACGCGATAAAAGAAACTCTTACCAAAAGCCGCTCCAATGCGTTGTTCCTGGTCGCCTTGAGGGCTGTCGATTAGGCCTTTAATTTCTGGAAATCGAGCAAAGTATAGGTTTTCGACATAAGGCTTTTGCTCGTCAGACACAACGCTAATGGCCCCACTCATCTGCGCGCCACAAATTGATTGCCAATTACCAGTGTAATCTGAGTAGATTGAGGCTGAAACCACGCCATCATGAGGCAAGCTCTTAATATGACGACTATTAGGGGACGAAAGAAAATATAGGGCAAATGGGCTAATGGTGGTATCTGCCGCATAAAGTACGGGCGCACTCCAAGCCCCTTTCTCATCATTAGTTGCAATGGTTAAAACCGATTCATCCTGTAAAAACTGGTATAGCTTACTGAAATCTTTAGACATTGCCCTGCCAGCGCTCAAGACTTTCCGTCTCAATATCAAATAGGTCTAAGATTCTGGCTACCGAATGATTAATAATATCATCTACGGTTTTAGGCATCGAGTAAAAGGCCGGCGATGGCGGACAGATAATAGCGCCAAGTTGGCTGGCCTTTAACATCAACTCACAATGCCCTGAGTGTAGGGGTGACTCTCTGGGCATAATCACTAACCGACGGCGCTCTTTTAGCACCACATCTGCCGCTCGAATAATTAGGTTGTCAGCATAAGAGCTCGCAATGCCAGACAAAGTTTTCATCGAGCATGGCACCACCACCATACCGGCGGTTTTAAACGAACCACTCGCAATACTGGCTCCTATATTTTTATTGTTATGGACCACATCGGCCAAGGCCTCAACATCCTCCGCCTTCCAATCAGTCTCGATGCCCACATTCATGCGCGCGGCTTGGCTCATAATTAAATGAGTTTCAATCTCAGGATTATTAGCCAACATCTCAAGCATTCTTATCCCATAGATCACACCACTTGATCCAGACATACCGACAATCAAACGCACCATTCTAGGAATCCTCTACATTCATCTTAGGGCTTAGTTTGCCCTGTTTAACATACATTTGGTACCCCCCCCGCATCGACTGACTACCAAACATTCCTGTAAAAAAAGAACTTTTCAAGTTAGATCTCTTACCCTTTTGCAGGATTACTTGGCACTCTAGAATAGTGCTCATGGCACAACAATAATACCTTTATTAGGGTTTATTTTGCCAACAACCATCTGATCATAGATGCCGTTAAAGGCCTCGAACCCTAACGTTTCCTCGACTTGCATCCAAGACAAACTTTCTTGTATCCGTGCCGACATAAATGCAATAGTGCGTGCGTTATACCCTTCCTGACCCCAATCAGCCATACGCTTCTGGATGTGTGATGGAGCAAAGAAAAAGGACGTCCTCTCTCTGATCATTTGTGTTGCCAGAGGATTATTGTCAGATAGAGTATCCCAATGAGTCATACCGACACTTATGCAATTGAGCATGTTCTCTCCCAATGCACCGTGCACAGCGCCCAAAACGGCACGATTACCCGCCATATCAACCATAACACTCGCTACAGCGGTATCTAGATTAGCCAGCTCGTCATAGCAGGTAACCTGATCATAACAACCCAAGCTCTCAACAAAGGTCCGGTTACTTTTCGAAGTCAAACCGACAACTTTTGGCGAACCCTCTTCTTTGGCCAAACCCTGAGCCAAGCCAATCGCTGTTTTGCTAGATGCGCTAACGATAATAACCTGACTTGCACCGTGATATTCAGCATCCTGAAGCGCATCGCATAGGCAAAATGAAGTGACATGTAAAGGGAACAAAATCGAACGAATATTATCCAAGGCACCGTCATAGTCAGCTTCCGCAGATATTCGTTGATAATTATTGTACACCGCAGGAAGATCGGCACGATGCAATGCGCCATCTACAAAACGTTGTGGAGAAACCCGTGTCGGCGACAATACTAAAAAATCTGATGGAGGATAATAGCCATAAAGGCGCTCCCCCACGTCTAAACCTTCTGCATTTGAAGCAATGACATCAGCGAAGCCCCAGACCGGCAGACAACCCCAATCACCACTATCATTATCCGCCGCTGGGAAAAACTTCCAGTAACCAATGGTATCTCCCGCCGCGCCATAGGTGATGTTGTTAGCGGTAAAGGCAAACCGCTCAATCCGCACCAGAATGTCGCCATCTGCCAAATTAGCTAGCGCTGCGGCCTCACTGGTTTTAACCAGTCGGGTCATGGTCAAATCTTTTCTAAATGTTTGGAATTCACTCATCCTTAAACGCCCTCTGATAATTCAGCAGAAAACTGCCTTAATTTCGCCACTGCAGGCATCGCACTTGCCTGTATACGGCGGATAATATCTATCTTCTCATGATCATTTTGGTCGACGCTAGTAATAAGTTTAGTGAAGCCATCCAGACGGTTTTGACCGATCCATCGCCTCAAAGGCTTATCCTGAGACCAGTTAAACTGATTAGTCATCATAGCCAATGTCATAGGAATAAAGTCCTCAGCTTGATTAGGCATAGGCACTAACGCGCAGAGATTGTTCATTTCATCTTCTTCATTGTAATTGGCCTCGACATAAGCCGCCATAGAGGCACTAAACGCAGGCTGATAACCTCTTATCATTTGCGGCGTAATGCACTTACCCTTGAACACTGGCACAGGGACTCTTTTCCCTATTGTGCGAATTAAACTTGCCGAACAATCAACATGTACGTGCCCTTTACTGGTTTCAATCTCACCCTTAGCCAAAACAATCCGACTTTCCTCAATTCCGGTTACATGACCCAGTCGCACTATATTTTTAATCCGCTGCAATTCAGCAACTTCCGCACGACTAATAGTGGCGGCATGAAACATACTGGGACGGACATTCTTATCCAACCGTAATAAATAGCCACCGACCTCGAGCCGATCAAACATATCCTCAATAGAATCAGCGCCACCTATGGCTTCGTATTGGGCGGCAATTGAACCCACTGAATGAGTAAAGAAGGCCTCTGTTGGCTGAGTGTTCGCGCGGTCTAATAACCACGCATCCCGGGAACGAATCCAGGTAATGTCATCTGGATCAACGCCCGTTTCTAATAACCAAAGACAAGCATCGATCGCAGTCTTACCTCCACCAATAACAACGTAACCTGCTGGTTTTGCCGTGATCTTAGGTAAATCGTTCAGGGGCATAAACCGAACCTCAGGTGAGACACTGAAATTAGGTGTATGTGTGGATGGTACATCAATGGTTAAGAAGGTCGCATCCACTAACTTCTTGTGCTCTACCTGGTATTCTTTTCCCGTCAGTTTGGAGGTAAAAGTGCTATCTCCTAGATAATCACACATCGGGAAATACTGCACTCTGCCGCTAGCCAAAAAACGCTGACGCATGACGTCATCAAAGTAGGCGCAGACCTCAGCCCCAGACGCTAAATCGCCCATGCCTTTATTTAACCCCACTTGATCAATGGTGCCGCGGCTAAGCTCTTTGGAGTTAACGCCAAAGAAAGACGATGGCTGGTGCAAAGTGACAAAGGGATAGGCAAGATTCCAGTGACCACCAGGCTTTACATAGCGATCCACAATAATAATGTTAGCATTTGTTTCTTCTAATAGCGTGTCGGCAAAAGCCATACCGACCACACCGCTTCCAATGATTAAATAATCAGTTTTCAATACTTCACTCAAAGCCTGCTCCCTTTTGTTTTTATAATTAATCCATAGCTGCAAGTATAACCCTAGTTAATCGATCAGCTTATACCCAATTAAAAGTAATCATTGCCGGCCATGATTTAACTGGAACCATATTTGTTATATTATTCCTGCTCTGATGGAGAACTAGATGCGCTACACCCTTTTCTCAACCCCAATTCTATCGCCGATTTTACGTTTTCTGTCTAAGATCATATTAAAACTCATCCGCTGGCGTGTTACAGGCGAGTTACCCGAAGGTCAAAAAAAATATGTTTTGATTGTCGCTCCGCACACGTCTAACTGGGATTTCTTTTTGTTTGTGTTAGCGGTATCAGTCCTGCGGTTTCAACCAAGCGTTTTAATTAAAAGTACCCTTTTTGTCGGCCCCCTAGGCTGGTTCTTACGTTACTGTGGTGCGATTCCAGTTAATCGAACACAAGCCACATCGCTAGTAAACTATATAGCCGGTCTTTATCACCAACGTGACGAGTTTGTGCTAATTATCACCCCGGAGGGGACACGCAGCGCCAACCCTAGGTGGAAGCTTGGCTTTCACCATGTCGCCACTGCGGCTGAGGTTCCCATTCTTGTAGTATATGTTGATAGCATCACGCGCACTGTTGGCATTGAGGGGCTTATAGAGCCCTCCTCCGACTCCCAAGCCGACCTGCGAGAATTAAAACAATTTTTTGACACCAAGAGCGGTCTCAAACCCGAGAATTACGCATCCTAGAGGCCCAAGCTTCTGCTATTATTGTCGGCTTACGCAAACAAATACTGGACATCACTCATCGACGATTTCATATTAACCTGGCTCAACTCTAACAAGCAGAATGCTTGGATAATAATTCCTGTACTGGCCTTTCTTGAGGCCTGCCCGGGACTTGGCCTGTTTGTTTCCGGTGTAATATTGTTAACAGTGAGCACTATTTTATACACCGAACAAATTGCCACTCTAGCAGAAATTCTACCTCTAGCTTTTGCAGGTGCATGCCTCTCAGATCATCTCGGTTTCTATTTTGGGCGTTGGTTCGGCCCGGCACTTCATGAGACTGCATTTGCTCAAAAAAGAATCGACAAAATACAGAAAGGTGAAGCGTTCATATTGAAGTACGGTATTTTGTCTATTGTCGGCGGCCGTCTTCTTACCGCGGTAAGAAGCGTGGTGCCAATGATGGTTGGTGTCAGCGGGGCCAGCCGCATCCAATTCACACTAGCCGACGTTATTGCTTGCGCCACTTGGGCAACGGGGCTTGGCTTGTTAGTAATAGGCCTAGATAATCTATTTAGCTAGAACTATACTTCCTATAAGCTAAGTTTCACCGCCGTACCAAAAACCATAAGCTCACAAGACCCGTCCATAATCGCACTGGTACTAAATCTGATGCCAACCACTGCATCTGCACCCTTCTGCTCAGCACTTTCAACTAATCTACCAACAGCAATATCTCGAGCCTCGCTCAGCATTTCGGTATAGCCTCGTATCTCACCACCGACGATACTCTTCAGTCCAGCCATAATGTCACGACCAATATGCTTAGCCTGAACCACGTTGCCTGTGACAACGCCTAAACTCTCGACAACTTGGCGGCCAGGTATTGTTTCTGTCGTTGAATAAATCATAGAACGTCCTCGTGGTTTAGTCGCTTTAACTTCATATTAGCAGTCAAATAATAATAATTCAGTGATCATCACCCCAGAACAAAACTCCATGTGAGCAATGAGGTTAGATTTAGAGTATATAGCTTAGCTCGACCACAAAAAAGCCCGCTTTCGCAGGCCTTTTGAGCTAACGTATAGAGCTGGACCTAGTCCATGGATAGTATCACTTTGCCCTTCGCCCGACGCTCGGCTATTGAGCCAAAGGCAGAGCTATGATCATCTAATGAGTAAACTTCGGTCACTAATGGCGTGAACTTACCTCCATCAATCATCTCAATTAGTTCTTTGAAGTTCTGTTGAGAAGACTTCGGGTCGCGCGCTGACCAAGCACCCCAAAAAACACCTACCATTGATGCGCCTTTTAGTAACGCCAAGTTGAGTGGCATTTTAGGAATTGGGCCAGAGGCAAAACCAATTACTAAAAACCGACCATCCCACGCAATGGCACGGAATGCTTGCTCTGAGAAATCACCCCCAACAGGATCATAAATAACATCTGCACCCTTGCCTTTGGTGAGTTCTTTAACCTTTTCCTTAAGGTTATCGGTCGAATAATTAATTCGTAGATCGGCACCTGCTTTACATGCAAAATCGAGTTTTTCTTCTGTGCTCGCAGCTGCTATGACCGTGGCACCCATTGCTTTAGCTATCTGAATAGTCGCTATGCCAACTCCACCGGCCGCCCCGAGGACAAGAACGGTCTCTCCTGGCTGCAATTGTGCCTTTTGTTTAAGCGCGTAGTATGAGGTTCCGTAAGTGACGGCAAAGCCTGCCGCTTGCTCGAATGACATACTGCTACCCTTTAAAAAGGTAGTGTACTCTGACGCCACAACTTGACTAGCAAAACCACCAATTTGCACCATACCAACCACTTCATCACCCACTTGGCGAGCAGTCACACCTTTACCTAACTTACTCACTACGCCAGAGACCTCTGTCCCGGGAATAAATGGCAACGGTGGTTTAAACTGGTATTTACCCTCAACTGTCAAAATATCAGGAAAGTTAACCCCTGCCGCCTTAACTTCGATAAGTACCTCACCCGCACCAGGTTCGAGGTCATCACGGGTCTCAAGCCTTAGGTCTTGGGTGGATCCGAATTCACTACATATTAATGCTTTCATAATAGTATCCTGAAAATCTATTTATTTTTAATATAATCCATGGCCTTAGTAACAAACTTATCTGTCTGCTGAAAGGCGCCTATAAGTACTTTTTGGTTATCTGTATTTTCAATCGCATCGATATTAGCCCTCACGTTTTCTGGAGTCTGATCTTCTGGAGCAAGGTAAACACCATCAGTCTCATATATGTGAGTCCGAGCATATCCGCCGGCACCGGCACACAATATGGTGCGGTTAGGAGCATCTTTATCACACAGCGTTAAGAGGCCGGCGGTCACTGATTCCACAGTCAGTATTGCCGCACTTTCTTCGGTCAGCAGACCATCAAGCATACGGGTACCTGCTGTGGGAGACAGGCAATTGACTTTAATATCGTATTTATCACCTTCAAGAACTAGCGTATTCATCAACCCAACGACAGCCATCTTAGCTGCGCTATAGTTAGCCTGACCGAAGTTACCATACATACCACTGGAGGACGTCGTCATCACTATTCGACCGTAAGCTTGTCCTCTCATAAGTTCCCACACTGCCTTAGTGCAGTTAGCGGAGCCCATTAGGTGGACATCAACCACCAATTGAAAGTCAGCCATGGTCATTTTGACAAAGCTTTTGTCACGCAAAATACCTGCGTTATTGACTAAAATGTCGACTCGACCCCAGGTATCTACAGCTTGGACTACCATAGCCTCAACTTGAGCATAGTTCGCTACATTAGCGCCATTGCTGATCGCTTGGCCCCCCGCTTGCTCAATCAACCGCACTGTTTCCAGAGCTGCGTCACTTGAACTGCCCGAACCGTCTACCGCGCCACCAAGGTCGTTAACCACAACTTTAGCGCCGCGAGCAGCCAATGCTAGTGCGTGAGAGCGCCCTAAGCCATTTCCAGCACCGGTAACTATCGCAACCTGCCCATCGTATCTAATTGTCATTCGTGATTTTCCTTTTAACTATGTCTTATTTTACTTGTTGTAGGCGCGTAATTCACGACGGCTAATCACCATGCGATGAACGGCATCAGGGCCATCCGCAAAACGCAGGGTCCGCTGAGCCCCATACCAACTGGCCAGGGGCGTATCATTTGAAATACCAATTCCACCATGCATCTGCATAGCTTCGTCAATAATTTTCAATGACATATTAGGTGCAGCAACCTTGATCATAGAGATAAATGGTTGAGCAGCATCAGTACCCATGTTATCCATAAGCCATGCTGCTTTGAGGCAAAGCAAGCGAGTCATCTCGATATTGATGCGCGCATCAGCAATAATATCTACATTACCACCAAGTTTGGCTAGGGGACGGCCAAAGGCTTCACGACTAACCGCTCGTTCGCATAACAATTTAAGCGCCGCTTCAGCAAGCCCAATAGAGCGCATGCAATGGTGGATTCGACCAGGTCCAAGGCGCCCTTGAGCAACCTCAAATCCACGACCAACGCCAAGAATCATATTCTCTTTAGGAACCCGAACATCGGTAAACCGCATGTGCATATGGCCATGGGGGGCGTCATCGACATTCATTACCGTCATCGGACGCAAGTTTTTAACGCCAGGAGTATCAAAAGGTACCAAGACCTGAGAATGTTGAGAATGCCGTGGCCCATCTGGGTTGGTGTTACACATAACGATCAAGATTTTACATCGCGGATCGCCAGCACCTGAGATCCAGATTTTCTCGCCATTAAGAACCCATTCATCACCATCCTCAACACAGGACAGGGCAATATTGGTCGCATCAGATGAGGCAACGCCAGGCTCTGTCATTGCATAAGCAGAGCGTATTTCGCCGTTGAGCAAGGGGGTTAACCACTTTTCTTTTTGCTCCTCGGTGCAGTACCTCGCCAATACTTCCATGTTGCCAGTATCAGGCGCGGAGCAATTGAATACTTCGGGAGACAAAAAAGAGCGACCTGTCTCTTCGGCAATATAAGCGTACTCCACTGTATTAAGGCCATAACCACCTTCCCAGTGAGTAAGAAAGAAATTCCACAGATTCCTAGCTTTTGCTTTAGTTTTGAGGGTTTCAAGGATCTCAGTTTGACGGTCTGTGAATGTCCAGCGATCACCTTTAGCGATTTCTGCGTGATATTCTTGCTCCAACGGCAGAATCTCAACATCGATAAAATTCTTGACCTCTTCGAGTATTGGTTTGACCTTGTCACTAATGCCTAAATCCATTATTCATTCCTCATGTTTTTCAAAGTTTAATTTTATTGCTAGGCCATTGACCCTCGTTCAAGCCAAAAAAGGGGCTATCTTGATGGTGACCCTTAATCTATCACATTTAATATCCACTGATCAGTGCAAACCGATTTGCGTGATAATTGTAATCACCATAGAGCATCTGAGCAGGCCGAGCACGTTTAATGAAAAACCCAATTTCATACTCATCAGTCATGCCGATACCACCATGTATCTGGATCGCTTCGTTAGTTGACAACTCGACCACTTCACAAAGTTTAGCCTTAGCTATGCTTGCTAAAGCCGGACTCTTCACATCACCTTCATCAAGTGATTGCATGATCTTCAACACCACTGACTTGCACAACTCAACTTCACTCCACCAGTGAGCCGTCCGATGCTGTAATGCTTGGAAGGAACCAATTAATGCGCCAAATTGCTTGCGCTCTTTCATGTACTGAAGCGTGCGATCAAAACTTTCTTGAGCAATGCCCAACAGTTCAGCCGCTAGGTGAGCGTTACCCGCATCTAACGTCGCTGATAATGCACGAAAGCCTCTGTCCTGCTCGCCAAGCATGGCATCTGCAGTGACTTCGACATCCGTGAAGGTAATAATTGCAGCATTGCGACCATCAACCATTTCAGTTCGTTGCACGCTTACACCAGATGCAGTTCGATCGACCAAGAACAGACTGATACCCTTCATATCGCCGGGACTACCTGCTGTGCGAGTGGCAACAATCAGCTTATCGGCCGTGCTGCCATCAACGACGAAACGTTTCTCGCCGTTCAATACATAGCCATCGCCTTTGGCTACAGCCGACATAGCTGTCTGCATTGGGTCATGGTGAATTTTCTCATCAACCGCTAAGGCTATCGTTAATTCACCACCCGCAATCGCCCCAAGCAGTTCAGTCTTTTGGGCTTCGCTACCTGCTAAATTAATCGCGGTAACACCAAGAATCGCTGTTGATAACAGAGGGGATGCGGTTAAAGTACGCCCGCTTTCCTCAATAATTTGCGCCATGCCAACATGGCCAAAGGCTAAACCGCCATATTCCTCAGGTACTAAAATTGCTGCCCAACCCATGCTGACCATTTGGGACCATAAAGCGTTTGAATAACCCGACTCGCTGCCCGCATCTCGCTGCGCACGCAGTTCCGCAACTGGGGCGTGTTCGGCCAAAAAACCCTTAGCAGACTCTTTTAGCATTTGTTGTTCTTCGTTTAATACCAGTGCCATGTTAAATACCCTTAAAGTCTGTTAACCCAAGCCAAGAATGTTTTTAGCAATAATGTTCAGTTGCACTTCTGACGTTCCACCTTCAATTGAATTGCCCTTAGTCCGCAACAATGTACGCGCTGTCCAACCATTATTGGAAACCTCACCTTCCCAAACGAGATCATCGCTGCCACCAATTTTCAACAGTGTCTCGAAACGACGCTTATTGAGCTCGGTACCATAATATTTGAGCATCGCAGAGGTGGCGCCAACGCCTTGACCAGCTTTAGCTTGATCTGTCACACGCTCGACGGTAAACGCAAATGCCGCCGCATCAATTTCCCATTTGGCGACATCAGTACGCATAAAAAGATCATTCAAACGACCATCAGTTGTACCTATAGTTTCCGCAGCAATCATGCCCAGCGTTTTGGAACCAGCACCAGTAAGACCCATGCCACCAATCATTTCACGCTCATGCGTGAGGAGGTATTTTGCTATCGTCCAACCCTGATTGACTTCGCCCACCACTTGGTCTCTCTCCACACGGACATCATCCAGAAAGGTCTCACAGAAAGGCGAACTGCCCGATATGAGTTTGATCGGCTTAGGTGTTACTCCAGGTGTTTCCATGTCGAACAACATCAAACTAATACCCATTTGTTTCTTGGCTTCTGGATCCGTGCGCAACAAGCAGAACATCCAATCAGCCTTATCTCCATAGGACGTCCATACCTTTTGCCCATTGGCTATAAAATGGTCACCCATATCCACCGCTTTGCTTTGTAATCCGGCCAAGTCAGAACCTGCATTGGGCTCACTATAGCCTTGGCACCATCTGATCTCTCCACGAATAATTGGTGGTAAATGCTGCTGCTTTAGCTCCTCTGAGCCAAACTTTAATAGTGCGGGACCAATCATCCAGATACCAAAGCTATCAAGTGGTGATCGGGCTCGGATTCGACCCATTTCTTCCTTTAAAACCTTACGTTCTGCTTTGTCTAATCCGCCGCCACCATATTCAGTGGGCCAATCAGGCGCAGTCCAACCTTTGGCACCCATGCGCTCCATCCAAAGCTGCTGGTCTTCACTTTCAAATGTCCATTTGCGGCCTCCCCAACAGACACCTTCTCCAGTTATTACCGGTGAACGCATGCTTTGGGGGCAGTTTGTTTCTAGCCATTCACGGGTTTCTTGCCTGAAAACTTGTATATCACTCACATTAGGCTCCTGCTAGTTTATATAATCGAAAGATGTTCGCCGCTGGAAGATTATGCCAGCTTGACTAGGTATTTTTGATAAATTGAACTTACAGTATGTTATGAAAAGTTTCAAGCATTTTGGTGACTCACCGCCCACAAACACAAGCCCTCTAACGTAATATTGCTGGCCATCCAGCCCAGCTGTTATTAGACTTATCAGAGTATCCTTAATCATCGCAACTAACATAGTTAAACGCCGGTAACGTGGTCGTAAGTCTCGAGCGCGCTCCTGAGTACTTCAGCTAGCTATTTAGCGGCAAGAACTTTGGTAAGTTAGTTGTTAAAATAGCTGACGAATAAGCATTAATCCCTAAGCCCAAGGAAAAATGGAATGAGTGAAGAACTAAAGCAGCTACTTGATATTTTGAACCTAGAAAAGATCGACACCAACCTCTATCGTGGTGTGACGCCAAAAACCAACAGCAAAAGAGTCTTTGGCGGTCAAGTGTTTGCTCAGGCCATGCGCGCTGCGCAGGACACTGTAGATTCCGAACGTATCGTACATTCCCAACATGCCTATTTTTTGCGCCCAGGCGATCCCTCTGTGCCGATTTTATACGATGTAGACGATATTCGAGATGGTGGTTCATTTACCACTCGCCGAGTTGTGGCATCGCAACGCGGCAAAGCCATCTTCAACACCTCCTTAAGCTTTCAAATCTTAGAGCCTGGGCTAAACCATCAGAGCGAAATGCCTGACTGTCCTGGCCCCGAAAATTTGTCAGACGACAGCCAGCGTTGGGATAAGATACGTAAGAAATTAGACCCTTTGGCAAAGGCAAGCTCAAATAAGTACCGCCCTAGACTGCTGCCGATTCAGCTGAGATCAGTTGACCCAATTAATTACCTCAACCCTGTGGCTCGAAAAGCCGAGCAATTTGTGTGGATCAAAACAGCTGGAGAGTTACCGAAAGAGGAAGACACCAGCCTACATAATGCGATCCTCGCCTATGCCTCTGACTATAACCTGATGAGCACCGCACTGATGCCTCATGAGGTGAGTATTATGGACCCCAAACTGCAACCGGCCTCCTTAGACCATGCGATTTGGTTTCACGATAGCTTTAGGGTTGATGAATGGCTTTTGTACCATATGGATAGCCAACGTTCCAGCCGAGGCCGAGGGCTAAGCCGTGGCACTTTTTACAGCCGAGATGGCCGCCTGGTTGCTAGCACTATCCAAGAAGGCTTGATGCGGCTGCGCGACAGCTCAAAAGCTAAATAACCTAACAGTGATAGCTTCAGTGGGTTGCTAGGCTGATTGCTTTGTCGGTGCAGTTGGGGTATTCAGAAATGTCACCAACCAGTGCACGCCGATGACTAAAATAATGTCTTCAGTATTGCCTAGCAGGCGACTCAAGCCTAAGCCGCCCAAGAATACACCGATGCAGTTCATTAGCCGCCATCGCAAAGTAAAGAAGTGTATACAGGCAAACGCTAAATTACTCAGAACAGCCGCCGGGATAGCCCCCAACGTCAACAGAAGAAAACTCGGCAACATCAATCGAAAAGAAAACTCCTCAACAATGGAAATAAAGAGTAAATACACCAGCCAAGTCAGCTCACGCCCATTAGTGGAATAACCTCTGAACCACAGAAACCCGAGAAAAAATACAACTAAAATAGCGCTGGCAGCAATATAAGGCAAATGATCAGTTAAAAATGCAGCGGTACTCCAGCGGATAGATTCGGTTAAGGCCGGCAAAAACAAACACACCATTGCCACTAGGCCCATGGTTAGGCCGTGGCGGAGAAAGACTTGCCTGAATTTGGATATATAAACACCACCCCCCGAGGCTTTGCGCTGAAGTCGGCCCTGGGGTAAATTGCCCTGTGCAATTAGTTTTGCCATATTATTAACTTCTTATTGCCATGTAATGCCTATAGATAACTCTTAAACTGATAATTGTGCTCACAAATTGACGTATTTACTCTGCTTTCCGCTGACCTTCTTAACGTAATTACGCGTTTCTTTGCGGATATGGCGATTGGTTAAAAACCAATAAAATTCAGCAACTGACATTTTATTGATTCGAGCTAGAGACTTGGTCTTGTTTCCCTTTCTATCTAAGCTTAACCAGAGATTGCCGGCCCCGCCGTTGTAACTAGAAATAATGGCGTATTCGCGCTTTTTAGGATTTTTGATACCCACCAGATAACGGTTTTCCAATATACTGAGATACCCTGCAGCAACCTCAATGTTATTCTTGGGGCTATACAAAAAGGATGACGTAGGCGTATGTTTATAACCCTTAATAATGGAGAAGTAGTCTCGGCCCGCCGTCTCTGCTTTGATCTGCATTAAGCCTAGCGCATTGGATCTGGAACGCGCCAAAGGGTTAAAAGAGCTTTCGGTCTCCATAATGGCCATAACCAGAGACACTGGCACCTTGTGTTGCCGACTAGCCGCTTTAGCAAACTTAATATACTTGCCACCGGCGATATCTTTGTGGGTCTCAACCATTGACAGAGACACCTTTAAGCGCCCATTTTGTCGCGTTTTTCTTTTCAGTAGGTAGTCTGCAAACTTACCTGCTCTCCATTTAGACCCTATTGCCTCGCCCGTATGATCAACCACCTGTTCCCAGAAAAAAGGACGGTTAGTTTTATCATTAGTTAGGCCGAAATCTTGAGCTGTCTTTGCGTCGATAACGGAGGGATCGATCTGAGTCAGCAACACGTCAATTATTGACTGCTTTAATACCTTTTCGGTTGTAGCTGTGAGGATAATTAGCCCTGTTTCAAAGTCGACCAAGGTATTGCTATCTTTGCCTTCATTAAACATCAGAACCGAAGGAGCGTAGGATCCCTGATCATCAGGAAGAATTTGATATTCCTGCAGTAACTTAGCGACATCCTCGTCATAGTCGTCATAATTCACTGCAAGAACGGGGATGCACCAGCCAACTAGCGCCAATCCAGCAACAAGCAAGACTGTCAAGGAGCCTCTATTTTTCTGATTTAGCATTGCTATTTACCGCTGGTAGTCGTAATTAGGGTGCTGCTCAACAAGGCCTTTACGCATTCTGCGCATGCCCATTATCCAGCGATCATAATCAACGCTCTTACGTTGGGCATAAGTAGCTAAATCATCGTGAGGCATAATTAAAAAAGTGCCTGCCGTCATACCCTCTAGGACCGATTTGGCTGCATCTTCGGCTGTCATTACTTGGTCAGTGCCGCTAACTCCTCGCCCGCCCTCTGTCATACGAGTGGCTACATAAAGCGGGCACACTACTGATACTTTGATATTGTCATCGCCATGGGTAATGGCAAGAGATTCTGCAAAGCCGAGCGCCGCAGTTTTAGTTGTAGAGTAAGCTGCGTCGCCAACCTGACAGAGCAAAGAGGCTCCGGATGCGACATTGACAAGATAACCGCCCCCTCTCTTTATCATTCCCGGTATAACGGCGCGAGCAGCCCATACGTGAGCCATTACATTGACATTCCAACTGGTTTGCCAGGCCTCATTAGAGGCCGAAGCTGCCATCCACCCAGGCGCATCACTAAAAGAAACACCGGCATTAGAGATAAATATGTCGATTGGCCCTAGTTGGGCCTCAGTATCACGCACAACTGACTCAATATCGGCCTCTACGCCAACATCAGCAGCTAAACCTAGACCTTTACATGACTCAGCCACCTGTTGCGCGGCGTCACCCTCAAGGTCCACAACAGCCACTTTTGCACCTAATGAGGCAAATTTTTCGCATAAGGCTTTACCTATGCCATTACCTCCACCGGTCACAACCACTACCTTGTTTTTAAGATCCAACTGATTACTCCTTTAAATGACTACTATTCCTTTACCAAAAGTGCATCTAGCGCAACTCTGAGGCCTGTGGGTATACGCACTGATTTGTCGGTGGAACGATTAACGAAAACATGGGTAAAAGTACCCGTTGCAGACGCCAGATGAGCGCCTTCTTTAAAAATGGCTATGCCATACTCTACCGAGCTATTACCTAGCTTGTTCACCCGCAAACCGGCATCAAGTAGCTCTGGATAAGCCACGGGGGACTTGTATTGACAATCAGAGGCAACTACAAAACCAATAACATCGGAAGTGTGAACATCTAAACCGCCCTTCTCGATGAGATATTGGTTGGCCACTGAATCAAAATAGCTGTAATAAACCGCGTTATTCACATGCCCGTAGATATCGTTATCCATCCAGCGGGTAGTAATGCTCGAAAAGTACTTATAATCCGATCGTTGGTCATCACTCATGCTTTGCTCTCCATTCGCCTTAGTAGGCTTGCTGATAGATGCCTAAGGCATCTTCGAGGCTAACCTCTCGTGGGTTATTAACGAGTAACCGCTGCTGAAGCATCGAATCCTCGGCTAGTTTTTGCAAATCATCTTCCGGAATATTCATCTCTCTCAAGGTCGTTTGTAACCCCAGTTCACTAGCTAGAGCCAAAAAGTGATCAGCCAGCATTTCGGTCCTAGCAATAGCATCCTCCGGTAAAATCTGATTAGGCATAATTAAAGGCGCAATCTCGGCATAGAGATCCGCCGCTACTGGCGCATTGAAGCGAAGCACATGCGGAAGTACCAATGAGTTGGATAGGCCGTGAGGGATATGATAATTACCACCCAACGGGTAGGCTAATGCGTGAACCGCTGCCACAGGCGAATTGGCAAAAGCCTGCCCCGCTAGCATCGCCCCTAGGAGCATATCGCCTCTGGCGGCAACATCCCCTCCCTGCTTAACCGCAGTAACGATACTACCGGAAAGTAACCGCAAAGCCTCACAGGCAAGCATGTCAGACAATGGGTTCTTAAGACGCTTTGAGGTGTAGGCCTCGATCGCGTGAACCATTGCGTCAATGCCCGTTGCAGCTGTAACATGAGCCGGCAATCCAGTGGTCAAGGTGGCATCAAGAATGATCTTATCGGCTAGCAGAGTTCGGCTAACTACGCCCGCCTTTGTAGTCTCGCCCGTCGTGATAATGGATACCATCGTCGCTTCCGAGCCTGTTCCAGCTGTAGTGGGCACCTGAATTAGAGGTAATCGCTTGCCCCTAATTTGATCAACACCGTAAATTTCAGACAAAGCCTGGTCTCCAGTGACAAGAACAGCTAGCAGCTTGGCTACATCCATAGAGCTACCACCACCAAAACCGATCACCCCATCACAGCCAAAAGCTTGTGCGGTTATGACTGCGTCGATAACTACATGCTCCGGCGGATCAGCCACTACATCGGAATAAATGCTGTATTCGATATTATGCGTATCGAGACTGATAGTCGCTGAATTTAAGAGATCAAACTGAATAATACCTGGATCAGTCACTATTAAGGCGCGCTTAATACCCAAACCCACGGCCATTTCTCCAAGCTGCTCAGAGGCACCCGGACCAACGACAACATCAGACACCGTACTAAAAATAAAATTATTCATAAACTATAACTCTATAAAGCTACAAACTTATATAATTATCGAGGTTTAGCCGATAATCCATTGATAAATAAATAAAAATATTCTGAAGATAACTCTTTTCCATCCATGTCCGGAAGCCAATCGGTTAGATCAGGACTCGCCTCAATAGCACCAGATAAAATATTCTGGGTTATCTCAGAATCGATGTTACGCACCGTCCCATCAATCAGTCCCTGGCGAATATAGGCACCCAGTTTCTCGCTGTTCTCTTTGGTCGCTTTTAACACCCTTTTCCGATGATCTTGGTCTAATGACGGGAGTGATCGGTAACGAATCAATGGGCCCTGATCGCTAAATTGAATGTGAAACAAATAGCGTAGCGACAGCTCAATTTGTTTCAGCCCCACCTTACCAGCCTCTCTAGCTTTATTTAGCAGATTACTTTCCAGCTGCAATGTACGTTGGAAGCATTGGTAAAGAAGCGTCTCTTTATTTTTTATATGGTAATAAAACGCGCCCTTAGTCACATCCAGAGAATTCGCTATTTCATCAAGCGACGTACCTTTGTAGCCTTTCTGATTAAAGTGAGTGGAACCCACCCGATAAAAAGCCTCGCGTTTATTATGGTTTTGAATGTTACGGTTGAAGCTATCCTCATTAATCTCACTTAAGACAGGAAAATCAACCTCTTCAAACACATGGTGCTCGCTGGCCAAGCCATCAGTCACCAGGCTCAACACGCTCGCCATGACCGAACTGGCATTAGCGGCGTGTTTCCGATTCATCCATACTGGGAACCATTGGATAATAGAAAATATGGCCAATGTCGCCACAGAAGGGTCTAAATCAGCAATCACGCCCTCTTTGACTCCGCTCTCTACCATTGAGCGGCAAAGTACAAACACCTCAGACCAGCGCTTAAGGATATCCTCACGGCATTCATCATTCAGCGAGGTAACCTCGCTCAACATGGCAAAATGAGGAGATTCATCCTGTAATGTCGATGCATATTGCTGCAAATGTCCGCCAATCATCGAGATGATTTTATCTAGGCCAGAGCCGGACAGCTCATTCGCCTCAATTGCCCGCTGCAACCACATATCGCAGGTCGCCACATAGCACTTGTGGACAAGATCTTCTTTGTTTCTAACGTAGTAATAAAGACAGGTTTTAGTTAAATTCATGGTGCCGGCGATATCCGCCAATGTCGTGGCACGTGAACCCTGCCAATTAAAGAGCTGTGAGGCCTCAGACAAAATCAGCTGAAACTTCAACTGATGCTGTCGGCCCTTAACGAATGGTGAGGTAACCGTATGCTGATTAAGTGAATTCATCCTTAGCCCTGTGCGAACCTAGCTCGACAATAACGACCAGCGCTATGGCTATGTTCAGTATTTATACTTAAGGGAACAATAACATACTGGAATGTGAATTTCGTAGTATAAACGCGTTACTTATCAATAAGACCGAGCTAATAAATACCTAACCAAGTGAGGCCAAGCACTAACCACCGGTCATATTCATAAAACGGACAATATCAGTACGATTGAGATCAAACTCGTGACGTTCTGGCTTATTTTTCAGAGCCTCAACTATTTTGGCTCGTAATAGTGCCGAGTCACCAGGGTGAGAGCGAATCACCTCACGCAAATCCATACTGTTTTCGTTACCTAAGCATAGTAATAAGCGTCCTTCAGCGGTCATTCGGACACGATTACAAGACTCGCAAAAATTGTTAGTCATAGGTGAAATAAAACCAATTTTACTATCACTACCTGCTATCCGGACATATCGCGATGGTCCACCGGTGGTTTCCACACTATCAGTCAAATCAAACTCACGGTCTAACTGGTGGCGGATGGACTGGCTAGTAATCTGGGTATCGGCACGATCATGAGAAGATATATCACCGAGAGGCATTTCCTCAATAAACGAAATATCCATCTCGTTATCTACCGCATAACGAGCCAAATCAATCACCTCGTCATCATTAAAGCCAGCGAGGATAACTGCATTCAGCTTAAGCTTTGCAAAATTAGCTTTTTTAGCCGCCTGAATACCCTTATGCCATACGCCTAGGTCACCTAATCGAGTTAGCGTCTTAAAACGGTCCGGCTGAAGGCTGTCAATACTAATATTGAGACGGTTCATACCGGCATCTTTGAGAGGCTGTGCCATCTTGGGAAGTAACATGCCATTAGTGGTCATCGTTACTTCATCTAAACCGGGAAGAACTGATACAGCACTCACTAACTTAATAATATCCCTACGAATAAGCGGCTCACCACCCGTTAGACGAATTTTACGCACGCCCAGCTCAACAAAAGCCGAGGCGACATCACGAAGCTCTTCTAAGGATAAGATCTGCTGTCGGGGCAGGAATGTCATATCTTCCGCCATACAGTAGGTGCAGCGCAGATTACAACGATCGGTTACCGAGAGCCTTAAATAATCAACTTTTCGGCCAAAGGGGTCAATTAGAGAGTTGCTCATCGAAGATAGTTCATCTGGGTTAGTCACTTTTCTCTCTTCTTACTAGATTTTAATATGATGAATAGACTAACACATCAACAAGGTCATTAAATTGGATATTCTCGCCACTATTTTGTCTAACCAAGACATCGCCCCAACTCACTGACGAGAGCACCCCACTACTTTGATTAGGATAGATTTCAACTCCGTCGCCCTTTTCACTGCAAATTAGTCGCCCGCGAAGATAAACCTCACGAGACTCAGCGGGGCGATTGAATAGCGCCGTAGCCTTTAACATAGGCTTTTGCTGAGCGCGCAGGCCTTGGCTAGCCAACAAAAAAGGTCGGGCAAGAACAGTAAATGTTACAAATACAGAAGCCGGGTTGCCTGGCAAACCGATAAACGGTGTGTTATCCACCGAGCCAAATGCTAATGGCTTACCTGGTTTAATAGCGACACGCCAAAATTCAATTGAACCAAGGTCAGCCACAGCAGCTTTAACATGATCCTCTTCGCCAACTGAAACACCACCTGCACTAATCACTATGTCCGACTTAACAGCAGCACTCTGCAAAATAGCCTTAGTCGCTTCTAGGTCATCTGCCACGGTACCCAGATCAATGCACTCCATATCCAACGACTGAATAAGCCCAATCAGGGTAGCGTGGTTTGAGTTGTAAATTTGGCCTGGTTTTAATTCAAAACCAGGCTCTACAAGCTCATCTCCTGTTGAAAAAATAGCCACTTTGAGCGGGGCATAGACCTTAACCTGGTTAAATCCTTGTGATGAGAGCAAGCCCATCTGAGCGGGACCTAGATGGGCGCCGGCAGCCAATATAGTTGATTTGGCAGTAATGTCTTGCCCTCGAGGCCGGATATTTGATTTAGCGACAATGCTAGAGCTTAACTTCACTGTATTGCCTTGTTCAGTGCAACTTTCTTGCATGGCTACGGTGTCAGCACCTACCGGAATCTCGCCGCCAGTAAAGATACGAGCGGCAGTATTGGTCTGCAAGGGCCGTGACGGAGTTCCTGCCGGAATGCGCTGGCTGATCGGCAAGTTGTAGCTCAGGTTAATAGCATCGTCGTAGCAAAAGGCATAACCATCCATTGCACTATTATCTGCCGGAGGCACATCAACGCAAGCAACCACATCCTCAGCTAATATTCGGCCCAAACTATGGGTGACCTTGATTGAATCAACCATCGGCAGTACAGATGCACACTCGATGAGATTAGCAATGGCCTCTTGTACTGATTGCATTACTTGACCCGCGGCCCAACATGTTGAACGAAATTGCAGGGTTCAAAGGTGCTGTCTAGCTGCTCTCGAATAATGCCATTCCAGCCAGTCTTGCAGGCTCCAGTTGAGCCAGGTAAACAAAAGATGGCCGTTCTATTGGCAAGTCCGGCAAGACACCGAGACTGGACGGTAGACGTCCCTATTTCATCATAAGATAATTGACGAAAAAGTTCGCCAAATCCTTCGATGTGTTTATCGAAAATTGGCGCCAATGCCTCGGGGGTACTGTCACGGCCAGTGAACCCAGTGCCACCCGTTGTAATTATCACCTCTACACTCGTATCTGCGACCCAATTAGAGACGATAGATCTCATCTGATAAATATCATCTATAACGATTTTGCGGTCTATTAGCTCATGGCCTTCCATCTCAATCGCTTCTTGTAACCAAGAGCCCGAGCTGTCGGTTTTGAACGTGCGTGTATCAGAAATAGTCAGTACCGCTATTTTCATAAATCGTCTCTTAGAAACAGTCTTTTTACTCATAATATATTCCCTAGTCAGATGCAGCGCCACAGGTTGGGCATTGCACGTTGCGGCTACAGTGCATCGACAACCATCGCCCACGCTTACCATCATAGCGTGTCATTTCCCCATGTTGCTTAAAATAGCCTAACAGCAACCTGATCACCGTTGTGGCCTGCATACTTCCCATAACTCCTAGCACCGGCCCCACAACCCCTGAATTAGCGCAATTCATCATCGGTTCCGCTGAATTATGGTCAATAATGCAGTTAAAGCAAAGACTTCTGAAGCGACTGAAGTCAAAAGCCACTAACTGGCCTTCCCACCCTACCGCCGCCGCACTCACAAAGGGAATTCCCTGTGCATAGCATGCTTCGTTAATTATCTGTCGAGCCGCTAAGTTATCCGTACAGTCGACCACCAAATCATAGCCATCGGCTAGTATTTCTTTATCTATTGGCCGTGCAAACGCACTAATAGTCACTCCAGGGTTCAATGCCTCTAGTGCTTGCTTAGCACAGCCCACCTTAAGGCTCCCGCAATCGTCTGTTCTGTATAAAACCTGACGCTGTAGATTAGTTTTATCCACCCGGTCCGGATCACATAGTCCTATCTGCCCAATTCCAGCAGCAGCCAAATAGAGCACCACTGGACAGCCTAGCCCGCCCAAACCAACAATCAAAACTCTGGAATCTGATAACCGCTGTTGCCCTAACTCGCCGATGTCGCCCATCAAAAGATGCCGGCTATAGCGCATAAAATCGTCATCGTTTAAAGGCATATAAACTACTCGTTTAATCTTAATCAGTGAGGGGTCAAGCTGAACAAAATGCTAACTGGCCACAACCTCAGCCATAATCTCTATATTCATAGCAACAACCCGCAATGAGGCGTCTATTATGGCAAAAATAGACTTGTTATTACACCATTGGAATTGATACCCAGCACGCTAGAACTGACTCAGTTAGCTAGGGTTTATTCGAATATAACTTCTCTTATTCAACACTTCGCCACTGGCTCCGTACAAAACCGCATGGCACTGGGCCAGAATTGATAACGCTATAGACTCTGGCAACTCTCCCCCTATATCGAGCCCTACAGGACCATTCACATGCTTATCAAGCCATTCCAAATCTGCCACTTCGGATAATTCCAATACGCTTTCTCGTCGCTCAACAGGGCCTAACAGGCCCACATAAGTGGGGCTGCAACGCTGATGTAAAAAGGTTAGCCACTGCGCATCTAATTCCAAATTGTGGGTCATTAGCATTGCGCCATTTATAGGCGGCCACTCTATCGTGCAATCTAAGTCCTCTGGTCTTTTTTTAAGGATGGTTTCTGCAGTCCTAAAAACACTATCTCTAGCATAAGCCGCTCTATGGTCTACCACTGTAACTCGCCACCCTAGCTGGGAAGCCATAGTTGCTAGAGGCTGGGCGTCGGCTCCACCTCCAAAAATCCAAAAATTAAAAGCAGCATCGACTCTGGACAGAGAGTACCTGGAGTCATCTCTATAGAAAGTGGAATGTTGATCACTGGATTTCGCACTTTCAGCCAGGGCACTGTGACCGGCGTCGCTCGTTGCCGCTAATGGTGTGCCATTGGCATCTAATAGTGTGATTTCATTAAGATCAGAAGATTCCATCTGACCTTCAAATTTTTGGAGTAAATAGCAGGATTCACCCGCTTTTAATTGAGAATATAAAACCTCCAACACGGCTTTGTGCTTATCGGTTAATATTTGAATCAGCACGCCTATTTTACCTTTGCAACCGATCCCAAGATCCGCAGCAAAGGAATCTTCTTCGCGCAAATCATATTCAACATAAGCCGCCATATTGCTATGAAAGACTCGTTTGGCTCGCATCACTATATCTGCCTCTAGGCATCCACCACTGACCAAACCAAAGGATTGGCCAGAGGAGTTAACTATCATGATCGATCCTGGCGATCGATAACTGGAGCCCTCTTTATTGACCACGGTAGCCAAAGCCCAGTCGGAATCAGACTCATCAGACAGATAATGTTCTAAAAGTGCATAATGTGAATGTCTATTTATCATGGGATCAACACTTTCCTATTCTGTGCAATATTCACGAAAATGGCCTAAATATTTAGTAATTTCTCTGCCTTTTTAAGATCATCAGGCGTATTAATATTAAAGAATGGATTGACTGATTGCTCTGGCCAATCTAGATAAGCCGTATCCAGTGCTCGCATTAAAGGCTTAAACCCGCCATATTTTTCAACTAAAAGTGCATTCTTGATTCTATCCACTTGCCGTTTGTGCCATAGAGAGAAAGTACCCTGAACAACACCGTCGTAGCGAACACAAGCCACATCAGCATCAGCATCTCTAATCACTCGATATAATTCAGCAACCAAAGACTCAGGTGCCAGGGGGCCGTCACAGGGGACAACCATAAGATATTCAGCATCCGATAGATGAGAAGAGACTAACGCACTATACAACCCCGCTAAGGGACCTGAAAACTTGACGGTGAGGTCTTCAATCACCGGATACTCCAGATTGTCCAATAATGTTTGATCGCCGCTAACAATCAAAGAATCAACCTGTGGCGCTAGTCGTTTAATGACATGATCTAACAGAGATAAATCATTTAAGGGCAGCAGGGCCTTGCTAGCAACTCCCATACGACTCGATCGACCCGCTGCGAGAATGACCGCGTCGACATTAATCATCCCTGGACTTGCCCCACTCTGCCACGGCATCATTATCAGAGCCTTTAGTATCTAACCACTGCTCTTTACCGTCAGCTGTTACCTTCTTCCAAAAAGTCGCCTGAGTTTTCAGATAGTCCATCAAAAACTGGGCGGCATCAAAAGCTTGTTTGCGGTGCTCCGTCGCCACACCAACAAAGACTATCTGATCATTAGGCGCCAAGGTGCCGATTCGATGAATAACAGTCACTCCGTAAAGTGTCCAACGGGTTTTTGCTTGTGCAATAATGTCAGCGAGCAATGCTTCTGTCATTCCAGGGTAGTGCTGAAGAGTCAGGTTGTTAATAGGCGCATCTGGATCAATGTCTGACGCACTAGATTCGAAATCTCGGACTAATCCGCAAAAGGTTACTACTGCGCCCACTCGCGAACTAATATCGCGTAAGCGTCGATACTCGCCAGCTAAATCAAAGTCGTCAGTTTGTACGCAGACCAGATCAGTCACAGTATCTAACCCCCAGTCACCGGTGGCAAAAATGCGACCTCGTCGCCATCGAAAAGCGGTTGATCCCATTTAACAATCATCTTATTCACGGACACTAAGACCTGAGGCTCACATAATTCCTTCGCTAGGCTCTGATGATCTAAGGCTAGCCACTCACGAATGGCTAACGGCGTTGCTCGACTCTCAATACAAGAGACAGAACGGTCCACCTCACCAGCAAGGTCTCCTAGACGCCCAAAAAATAAAAGATCAATCACCCCTGGAAGCCCCTGTGTCGTCTGCTTGCCAAATGCCAGATTTACCACCAGATTTTTCTAACAATCTAGTCTCTCGAATGACCATACCTTTATCAATGCCCTTGCACATATCGTAGACTGTCAGTGCTGCGACTGAAGCGGCAGTCAATGCTTCCATCTCAACACCGGTCTTACCCGTCGTTTTGCACAAGGCCTTTATGATCAAAAGATTACCCTCCAATCGAATGTCGATGGTAATTTTACTTAACGGCAGTGGATGACATAAGGGAATCAAATCACTGCATTTTTTAGCCGCTTGAATTCCAGCAATACGCACGGTGGCGAACAAATCACCTTTCGGCAAATGATCTTCCTGGACCGCGGCTACAATCGCATCGGTCAGTTCTACTCGTGCTTCGGCGAGAGCGCTCCGAGCAGTATCTTGCTTAGCCGATATATCAACCATATGCGCTTCACCGAGGCTATTTAGATGCGTCATTTTGGTCATTGTTAGTACCTTTCAATCGAAAATTAAACGTTAGCTGCCAGTCTGGACAACAGTATCTCAAAAATTTGTTGAAGGGCATATGTATTAATCCTTTAAGCCCGTTTTCACCTAGCACTAAGACTACCTGAATGATAAGCTTTTGAGCAATATTAACGCACCCATCCCCTGTAGAAGGCCAGTTAAGTATGCATCTCAAGCAAATTATTCCCATCTTGTTAATTACAATCAGCTGCTTAGCTCAAGGCGCACAGAACACAGATATAACGGGCCAACCAAACTTCATTATCATCTATACCGACGACATGGGCTACGCAGATGCAGGTCCCTATGGCAACCCATTGATAAAGACGCCTTCAATTGATTTACTTGCGCAGACTGGCCAAGCATGGACCAATTTTTATGCTAGCGCACCTGTTTGCACGCCAAGTCGAGGCGCGCTGTTAACTGGAAAACTACCTGTGCGCACAGGCCTATATGGAGACAATATGGCCGTGTTTTTTCCCGGCAGTAAAAGAGGTATGCCCCACAGCGAGAAGACCATCGCTGAGGTCTTTCAAGATCACCAATACGCCACTGGAATGTTTGGAAAATGGCATCTAGGCGATGCTAAAACCTATTACCCAACCAGGCATGGCTTTGACGAATGGATTGGAATCCCCTACTCCAATGACATGGACTGGGAAGTGGATGGCATCAATTTGAGTAATATTTTTACTCCTCCCCAAGACGCTGCTGAAAAATATAGGCAAGTTTACCCAAAAGTACGAAAACAAATATTCAACCCTGATATCAATGATTGGCAGGTCCCTCTTATCTTTAGCCAACGACAACTCAATGGCTCATTCAACGATATTGAACTGGAGCGGCCGGCAAATCAAAACTTAATTACCCAGCGATACACACGCGAGTCAGTCCGGTTTATGCATGAATCTGTTAAAGCTAAGAAGCCATTCTTTCTCTACCTTTCCCATAGCATGCCCCACGTGCCCCTATTTAGATCCCCTAAATTTGAGGGCAAGAGTCAAAGAGGTATATATGGTGACGTTATTGAAGAGATCGACTGGAGTGTGGGGAAAATTCTCACTGCCGTGAAGGAGTTGGCGATCGACAAGAACACCTATATCGTCTTTACCAGTGACAATGGGCCCTGGCTCAACTTTGGAGACCATGCCGGCTCGGCCAAGCCGCTCAGAAACGGCAAAGCAACAACCTTTGAAGGCGGTATGCGTGTAATGACCCTCTTTAGTGGGCCTGGAATTGAACATGGCGTCATTAATGACTTAGGCATGCAAACAGACCTCTATGCTACCTTTTCTCAACTCGCCGGCTTTGAGAAGTCTAGAACTGTAACTGATAGTTTGGATCTTAGCGCCACACTCAAACACCATAAGGCGAGCCCACGTTCATTTGTACCCTTTTATAGCGGCTCAGAATTACGCGCTTTTCGTCTGAAAGATCACAAAATACATTATATAACTCAAGGTGCGTATGGTAGGCCTCCTGAAAGGAAAGTCCACGACTCACCAATGCTGATCGATCTAATAAATGACATCGGAGAAACAATAGACATATCCGAAAAAGATCCCACCATCGCCGCAAAAATTATGCAATACGCAACCGAATTTCAACGATCGATGCCAGTGAAACCATCAATTTTAGACAGTCAGTTTAGTGAGTGATTTGCCATGTTAGTCAGTCGACGCTGGCGTCTTGACTAGGGTATTATTTTGCTCTTTGGACAGCCGCAAGCTCAGTCACGGCTTTAAGAGAAATGGGCGTGAGTCCGATACCATCGTCAGCTATGTGCTCACTGATTAGATTTTTCATCGGTGGCGACCAGAACTTTTCTAAGTGCTCCGAGACTTGCATGGCAACAAAATCTGCAGATCCGTTGGAGCTCATATTGAGTGAAATTTGATTGACCATTTTGACCAATCGTTCGATTTTTGATGCACTCATTGCGATTCACCTACTAGCCTTTGCTCATTTGAATAAATAACATGCCTACCTGGTCTGGAAAAGCCAATCAAACTAAGACCGCACTGCTCCGCCAGATTAATGGCAAGGGATGTCGGGGCTGAAACCGCAGCCAGCACACAAATATTGGCGCTGGCCGTTTTTGCGACCATCTCATAACTCGCTCGACTCGTTACCAGCACGAAACCATCGTGGTCAAAACCATTTCGTGCCATAGCGCCCAAAAGTTTGTCCAAAGCATTATGCCGACCCACATCTTCGCGCACCATCGCAATGCTCCCATCTAGGTTACACCAAGCGGCACCATGAACCGCACCGGTTTTTTTCTGCAAAGACTGCAAATCCACCAACTGACCTATGGCGAGTTGTATCGCTTGATGAGTAATCTCCAGATCGTTGGTTATAAGCGTTGGCTTGGGAATGGCTTGTTCTAATGATTCTGCTCCGCACAGCCCACATCCAGTTCGGCCAGTAAGGTTGCGACGGCGCTCTTTTAGCCCAACAAACGCTTCAGCCGCAATCGTCAGTCCAAGCTCAACACCTATGCCTGTCCACTTTTCCTCAACATCTAACAGTTGCCTAGCACTGGATAGAATCCCTTCACTTAGACTAAAACCAACAGCAAAATCTTCCAAATCGGCAGGTGTGGCCATCATCACCACATGGGAAACGCCGTTGTACACCAGTGCCACTGCCGTCTCAGTAGCGACCTGGTCGTCACCTGAGGATATCTCCCCGTCCAGCCATATCTGCCTTTTGACACGGCTATCTGGATGGATTGACTTAGTCATTAGTGCCTGGCTTTCTCTAGCAACTGTAGCTGCTGAGTATCAAAACTTTTTTGTCTGGCTTGCCAACTAGAGGGCGCCGTCACCTTACTAATTTGGACTGCCGTGACTTTATACTCTGGACAATTAGTTGCCCAATCGCTGTTGTCAGTGGTTATCACGTTAGCACCCGATACTGGGTGGTGAAAAGTTGTGTAGACAACACCTGGTTTTACGCGACTAGTTACGTCAGCATGTAACACCGTTTGTCCTACTCGACTTTGAATTCCAACCCAATCACCATGATTTATTCCGCGTTCTTCAGCGTCATGAGGATGAATTTCTAGAGTATCCTCGGTATGCCATTCGCTATTGCTGGTGCGCCTGGTCTGCGCTCCCACATTATATTGCGACAATATACGACCTGTAGTGAGTAATAATGGAAACTTCCGATTCGCACGCTCCTCAGTCGGCACATATTCAGTGATAGCAAAGAAGCCTTTGCCCCTGACAAATTCGTCGACATGCATAATAGGGGTGCCTGCTGGCGTATGGTCATTACAGGGCCACTGGATACTGCCCAATTCATCAAGTTTCTTATACGAAACCCCACTAAACGTTGGCGTTAGTTTGGCAATCTCATCCATGATTTCCGATGGATGGTTATAGTGCATATCACAGCCCAAAGCATTCGCTAGCGCCATAGTGCCTTCCCAATCAGCTTTCCCGCTGAGGGGCGGCATAGTTTTACGAACACGAGAAATACGCCTCTCAGCATTGGTAAAGGTACCATCCTTCTCTAGAAACGAGGCTCCTGGTAAAAATACATGGGCAAACTTAGCCGTTTCATTTAAAAAGATATCCTGCACCACAAGACATTCAATGGCCTTCAGTGCCGCCTCAACATGCTGCGTATTGGGATCTGACTGAGCAATATCTTCGCCCTGACAATAGAGACCTTTAAAATCACCGTCAATCGCAGCATCGAACATGTTGGGAATTCGCAAGCCCGGCTCGGGGTCAAGAGTCACACCCCACTCGCCTTCAAAAAGCTGGCGAGTAGCAATATTTGAGATATGCCTATAGCCTGGCAATTCATGTGGGAACGAGCCCATGTCACAGGAGCCCTGCACATTATTTTGACCACGAAGTGGGTTAACACCTACGCCTTCTCGACCAAGATTACCCGTCAACATTGCCAAATTAGCAATCGCCATCACCGCAGTAGATCCTTGACTATGTTCGGTTACACCAAGACCATAGAAAATCGCCCCATTGCCTCCGGTTGCATACAAACGAGCCGCAGCGCGCAAATCAGCCGCTGGTACACCGCTATACTGCTCGGTATCTTCGGGGGAATGACGCTCATCAGCAATAAATTGCACCCATTTCTCAAAATCGGCGGTTTCACATCGCTCAGCAATATAGTCATGAGCTTGAAGCCCTTCATTAACGATGACATGGGCTAACGCGTTTAGTACGGTGACATTCGTGCCAGGACGAACAGGTAAATGGTAGTCAGCTTTCACGTGAGGCGAGCTAACGAGCGCAATCTGCCGCGGATCAATAACGATCAGTTTGGCGCCTTCTCTAAGCCTCCTCTTCAATCGAGAGGCAAATACAGGATGCGCCTCAGTCGGGTTAGCTCCCATTACAATCACAACATCAGATTTGGCAACCGAAGCAAATGTTTGCGTGCCCGCAGACTCGCCCAGCGTAGTCTTAAGCCCAAAACCAGTGGGTGAGTGACAAACTCGAGCACAGGTATCAATATTGTTATTACCAAAACCAGTACGTACCATTTTTTGTACTAAATAAACCTCTTCATTAGTGCAGCGAGAAGAGGATATTGCTCCGATACTAATACGCCCATACTTTGCCTGAATAGCTTTAAAGCGCTCTGCTGTATAGGTTACCGCTTCGTCCCAGGACACTTCACGCCATGGATCATCAATACTTTCTCGAATCATTGGCTTAGTAATACGATCTTTGTGAGTCGCATAGCCGAAGGCAAAACGACCCTTAACGCAGGCATGGCCTTCGTTAGCTTTACCATCTTTATAGGGCGTCATACGGACAACTTCGTTGCCCTTCATCTCTGCTTTAAATGAGCAGCCAACACCGCAATAAGCACAGGTAGTCACCACTGAATGCTCTGGCTTGCCGGCTTCAATAATACTCTTTTCGGTTAATGTAGCCGTTGGGCAAGCATCAACACAGGCGCCACAGGACACGCAATCAGAGTCCATGAATGATTCTGCCTGACCTGCGCTGACTTTAGATCCAAAGCCACGACCATCAATCGTTAAAGCAAACGTTCCCTGAACCTCGTCACAGGCACGAACGCACCGAGAGCACACAATGCATTTGGACGCATCAAAGGTGAAGTAAGGGTTCGATTCATCTTTTTCAGCGATCAAATGATTTTCGCCCTCAAAACCATAACGGACAGCACGTAGGCCAACTTCGCCGGCAGTATCCTGTAATTCACAGTCACCATTAGTCGGGCAGGTTAGGCAATCTAGCGGATGGTCAGAAATATATAATTCCATGACGTTACGGCGCAATTTGCCAATCTCTTCAGATTGGGTTCGCACCTCCATCCCATCTGTCACAGTAGTCGTACAAGAGGCTGGGAAGCCACGACGCCCTTCAATTTCGACCAAACAAATACGACAAGAACCAAACGACTTCAGCGAGTCGGTCGCGCATAAACGAGGGACTTTTACTCCACCCTCAGACGCTGCCCGCATAACAGACGTACCCTCTGGCACGGTCACTGAGATACCATCGATAGTCAGAGTCACTAGCGTTTCGCTATCACTCTGCGGCGTTCCAAAATCTGGCTGAGGTTCGTAAAATTCCAACATATTAATTCTCTCTAGGGCTTTCGCCACCGAAATCTTCTGCAAAATAAGTTAATGCACTGCGCACTGGAAACGGCGTCATACCACCCATTGCACAGAGAGAACCGAGTTCCATGGTGTCACAGAGATCAGTCAGTAAAATTAGATTATTATCACGATCTTGGTTTTTTACAATACGGTCAATGACCTCTACACCGCGAGTTGCGCCAATTCGACAAGGCGTGCACTTTCCGCATGACTCAACCGCGCAAAATTCCATCGCAAACCGGGCTTGGGCAGCCATATCGACAGTGTCGTCAAATACCACAATACCACCATGCCCGATCATCGCCTTAATAGCCGCAAAAGCTTCATAATCAAGTGGCGTATCCCACTGAGATTCAGGCAGAAATGCTCCCAAGGGGCCGCCCATCTGAATGGCCCGAATTGGCCGCCCGCTATAAGTCCCATCGCCAAAACCTTCAACAACCTCGCGTAATGTCACACCAAATGCTAGCTCTATAACCCCACCCCGCTTGACGTTACCGGCGAGCTGTACAGCTAATGTTCCTCGTGAACGCCCCATGCCGAAGTCTTTATAGGTTTCAGAACCTTGTTCTAGAATACTTGCCGCAGCACCAAGGGTAAGGACATTATTAACAACAGTAGGCTTGCCAAATAATCCTTCAATCGCCGGCAATGGAGGTTTAGCTCTAACCATACCCCTTTTCCCCTCTAAACTCTCCAAAAGGGATGTTTCTTCACCGCAGATATACGCGCCAGCGCCGAGTCTAACCTCAAGAAAGAAATCACTGCTCGAATTACAAATGTTTTCCCCTAGAAAACCAGCCTCAGTAGCCCGCTCTATCGCCTGATTAAGTATCTTATGAGCTACAGGGTATTCAGAGCGCAGGTAGATATAACCCTGATTCGCACCAACCGCGAGTCCGGCAATCGCCATCCCTTCGATTAACTGGTAAGGATCGGCTTCCATGAGTAATCGATCAGCAAAAGTACCAGAATCGCCTTCATCAGCATTACATACGATGTACTTTTGCTCGCCAGGGGTATCAAGTACTGTCTGCCACTTAATTCCTGCAGGAAATGCGGCTCCACCACGACCACGAAGCCCAGAGTCTTTAAGTTGATCAACAACCTCCTGGCTTTCAAGCTTAACCGCCCGAGCAAGGCCCGTAAAACCAGCTAAATTTTGGTAATTCTTTATACAAAGAGGGTCACCCACCCCAGCTCGACTAAAGGTTAACCTCTGCTGTCGTGCTAGGTAGTCAATTTCATCAACTTCGCCTAAGTGCAGCGGATGATTTGCTGACTTGGTGTTTTTTTCAAGTGAGCTTAAACAATCTAAGATGCTGGATACATCAGAAGGCGTCACAGGACCAAAGGCCAAGCGACTATCACCATATTCCACCTCAAGTAGCGGTTCCAACCAAAACATGCCCCTTGAGCCATTGCGAATTATTTCATCATTCAAGCCGCGTTCTTTTAGTTCACCCGCCAACATGGACGCGACAGAATTTGAGCCAAGCGCCAATGCAGTAGTATCTTGAGGGACAAAGAATCTCATATTCATCTCTTCGCTCCAGCATTATCCGTAGCTGGGGCACAAAGCTCAGACATCAATTGATCAAAACTCTCCGCGCTGACTCTGGCATGGATATCATCATCAATACGAATTGAGGGTGAACAAGCGCAGTTTCCTAAACAGTAAACTGGCTGCAGAGTCACCCGGCCATCCTCGGTAGTCTCACCATACTCTATACCTAGGCTCTTTTTCGCATGGGCTTCAATCCGACGAGAACCCATTGACTGGCAGGCCTCTGCACGACATATCTGGACGGTATGTTGACCCACCGGACTGGTATTAAAATCGTGATAGAAACTAATTACACCATGCACTTCGGCACGAGAGAGATTAAAACCTTTGGCGATCTGCGATACAGATTCATCGGGGATGAAGCCAACAGTGTGCTTAACCGCATGCAACAGAGGCATTAAGCCACCTGGCAGGTCTTTAAACTGCTCTACGAGTTGGTCAATATTAGTGCTTTTATCCAACCTAATTACCCCTGAATGGCTGCGATTACTTGGTGCCCTTGATTACCGCCGCATTCTATCACTAACGCCCTAATTATTTGCCGTACCTAACCGACTCTTACTTATCTAATAAGGACCACTACTTTAGCGCAAAGCATCCGCGTGAAATCGTAAATGCTCTTCGATAAAAGTGGCTATGAAAAAGTAGCTATGATCATACCCTGGCTGCAGCCGAATTCGCATAGGGAACGCGGCATCTGCCGCGGTATCCACGAGCAATTGAGTATTGAGCTGTTCAGCTAAAAAGTTATCCGACTCCCCTTGATCGATAAGCACAGGCAAAGACTCCTTAGTGCTAGACAGTGACGCTTTAACTAACTCTACAGTATCGTACCCCGCCCACTCACTATGATTGTCTGTCGAGTTACCACCGATATATTGACCAAGTGCCTTTTGACCCCAAGGGCACTGAATAGGTGCGCAAATTGGCGAGAAGGCCGATACCGAAGAGTAGCGTTCTGGATTTTTGAGCGCGATAGTTAGCGCGCCATGTCCACCCATGGAATGCCCCGTAATAGACATTTTCTTGCCGTTAATTGGGAATTGAGCATTGATCAATGCCGGCAATTCATCAACGACATAATCATACATTCTGTAGTGTTTTTCCCAAGGTGACTCGGTTGCATTAACATAGAACCCAGCACCAAGACCAAAGTCATAGGCGCCTTCAGCATCATCAGGTACGCCTTCTCCTCGAGGGCTGGTATCAGGACACACAATAGCGATACCATGCGCCGCAGCGTGCTGTTGAGCCCCCGCCTTGGTAACAAAGTTCTCATCAGTGCACGTTAGCCCAGATAGCCAATAAACCACAGGGACATCTCCCTGCTCCGCTTGGGGGGGCAGATAGATAGAAAAAGTCATATCACAATCAAGCACGGTTGACCGATGTCGGTAGCGTAACTGCCTACCACCGAAACTCTGGTTAGACCCAATTTGCTCTACGCTGCTATCTTGCACCATCTAGAACTCCACGACTGATCGAATGCTTTTACCCGCATGCATGAGGTCAAACGCCTTGTTTATATCTTCTAAGGGCATCTTGTGGGTAATTAAATCATCAATATTAATTTTTCCATCCATATACCAATCGACAATTCTTGGTACGTCAGTGCGACCTCGCGCCCCACCAAATGCGGTGCCCCGCCAAGAGCGGCCGGTGACAAGCTGAAAGGGTCGTGTCGCAATTTCTTTACCGGCACCAGCAACACCCACGATGCAACTCTCTCCCCATCCCTTGTGGCAGCACTCCAAAGCCTGGCGCATTACATCAACGTTACCAATACATTCAAAGCTGTAGTCAACACCACCACCGGTCATTTGGATAATGTGATCGACAACGTTCTCTACCTCGCTAGGATTGATGAAGTCTGTCATTCCAAACTGCGTCGCCAGAGGAATGCGTGATGGGTTAAGATCGATTCCAATAATACGCGTCGCACCCACCATCTTGGCTCCCTGCACAACATTGAGTCCAATACCGCCCAAGCCAAATACTGCCACTGTGGATCCCGCCTCAACCTTCATTGTAAAAGCCACTGCTCCTATACCTGTGGTCACTCCACAGCCGATATAGCAAATCTTGTCAAAAGGCGCATCTTCACGTACTTTGGCCAGAGAAATTTCTGGTAACACTGTGTAGTTTGAGAAGGTCGAACAACCCATATAATGCAGTATTGGCTTGCCTTCAAAAGAAAATCGGCTAGTACCATCAGGCATAACACCTTTACCCTGTGTCGCTCTGACCGCCTGACATAAGTTGGTTTTTGGGTTTAAGCAAAAGTCGCACTCCCTGCACTCTGCAGTGTAAAGTGGAATAACATGATCGCCAGGCTTGAGGGTTTTAACATCCGGCCCTACTTCAACGACAATTCCAGCCCCTTCATGGCCAAGAATAGCTGGAAAGGCTCCCTCTGGGTCATCGCCAGAAAGAGTGAATGCGTCTGTGTGACATACCCCCGTAGCTTTTATTTCAACCAAAACTTCTCCAGCTCTTGGCCCTTCAAGATCTACTTCAACGACTTCTAATGGTTTCCCTGCTTCAAATGCAACGGCTGCGCGCGTTTTCATATCGATACTCCAAAACTTTTTGTTTTAATTTTTATAATAACTAAAGGACTATTTATCAGCGATATATCTTACCGTATTCATCAAAATATAGTACCCATAGTTCTCGCCATAAACCAGTACTCGCCGAAGCACTCAAGTAGCATAAAAAGGCCCAACATCATCTCTTGGTAACATACCAGAGTAAGCTAGATGATCAGGCTCTGTTGTAGCATATGCGATGCTCTGCTAACGTGGCACTCGTTACTCACCATTAAAAAGGAAGCATCACAATGGCCACGCTAATAATTTACGCGCTTGCACTTGCACTCGTTCAGTTCTGGATTTTACCTGCTAGCCTCAATCTGAAGAATATTACATATCTGCTATCAAATAGGGATGACACTGTAGAAACTTCCGTTATCTATAACAGAGTTGCTAGAGCCGCTGCGAACTATCAAGAGAGCTTACCCGCCTTTTTAGCGCTATGCTTACTGTCTATGCATATGGGTGTGGATTTAACAACAACTGCAATGGCATGGTTGGCACTAAGAGTCGCCTATGTGGCGTGCTATACCTTTGGTATAACTTATCTACGGACTATTATCTGGCTGGGTTCCCTTGGCTGCCTTGTATCTATGGCCTTGCAGCTAATCTAGAGAATAGCACTAAAACGACCCAAGGTTATGCAAACATACTCTTGGGTCATTATCTGGTGATTTAATTTACTTTTTTAGTAGCGGTTTCCAATAGAGAATGCCGAAGGCTAAAACGGCAACAATATCAGCACTACCAGCGCGACCAGCAGCCTTAAGCTTAGAGTAGACTACCGCCAATTCAATGACATGTAGCACCAAAAATACCATACCCGCCCAAAGTACTCCGGTACCCAACGAACCACCCAATGGCATGACAAGGTTAACGATAAATGCCAGCCAAAACCCAGCCAATATATACATGTTAATCTGCGCAAACTTTTGCATGACTTATCCTTCCAAATAAAATATTTATTTAGGCTAGTATCACAGCCATATAAGCTCTACGCAAGCACTGAAGTATCGGCTAAGGCATGATGAATTACTGACTTAATTGCAATGTGAAGGCATCGCAGTTTGACAGGTGATGCAATCTTGATTTAGTCTGCTTGGCATTAGGAACTAATGACTCAAAATTTGATTTAAAGGAAGCTAATATGGGTACTATTGTTACTTACACCTTGAGCGATGGTATAGCCACCATTGCTATGGACGACGGCAAGGCCAACGTATTGTCTCACGTCATGTGGGACGAATTAGAGACTGCATTTGATCAAGCAGAGAAGAGTGAAGCGATCGTGATTCTGAAAGGAAGAGACGGCATATTTTCTGGTGGGTTTGACCTTAAAGAAATGTCCAAAGGACCGGAGCAGGCAATCTTTTTGACCTCAAGAGGCTCAAAGATGGCCCGACGAATATTATCCTTCCCTACTCCAGTTATTGCTGTATCTACTGGCCACTGTATCGCTATGGGTGCCTTTTTGATGCTGGCCTGCGACTATAGAATCGGAGCAGATGGGCCCTTTAAAACGGGGCTCAATGAAACGCTGATCGGCATGACAATGCACAATTTTGGCATTGAGCTCGCTCGCTATCGCATCCCGGCAAATTATTTCAATCGCTGCGTAATCAATGCTGAGATATGGACTTCAGCTGATGCAATAACGGCTGGATTTTATGACCAAATAGTTCCTGTCGAACATCTCGAGCAGGCGTCACAGATGGCAGGCAAAGGTTTTGGACAATTAAATATGACTGCATTTAATGGGACTAAGAACAAGTCTCGCAAGGCCTTTTTGGCATTGCTTGATGAGTGCATTGAAGCGGATCTAATCATGTCCGATACAATCTGAAATTCAGCGTTATGTCCGACCTCAGTTAAGTGGCTGTGTAAATAGAAATTACATTGCCATTTTCTTTCCAGCTGGATCGTATAGCGCTTTGAGTGACGCTTGCGCAGTATAACGTTCGGTTGCAATTTCTATTTCAAATTTAGCGTTTGCCAATACTTCTTGTGTTATCTCGGGTGATTTGATGTACCCCATGCCAATCGCCGCACCCAAGCTGTGGCCATACATACCTGATGTTAAATAACCACTCACGGCATCATTCATAATAATAGGCTCATTGTGGTACAACAATGGTAATGGATCATCCAATTTAAATTGAACCAATCTTCTCTCTGGAATTCCACTAGCCTGGACCTTAAGAAAGGCATCTTTACCTATAAAATCACTTGCACCTGGTTTTGCGGTAAAAGACAGACCTGCCTCAAACAAATTGTCTTCAGCTGATATATCGTGACCCCAATGACGATACCCCTTCTCGAGTCTTAGGCTATTTAACGCATGCATGCCTACATCGCATATTTGATGTTTTTTCCCTTCTTGTTTGATGGCTAGATAGACTTTTTTAGCATCAATAGATGGGATAAAAAGCTCCCAGCCAAGTTCACCAACATAAGATAGTTTCTGTATCCATAATTTCGCACCTGCGATCTTGGCATGTTTACCCGTGCCGAAGATAAAATGTTCATTCGAGAGATCAACATTTATGATATTTTGCAATAATACTCTTGATTGTGGTCCTTGCACTGACAAACAAGCATAGTCCATTGTAATATCTGTGACATTGGTATCGCCTTTGAGATGCTTGTTTAGATGTGACCAATCTCTTTTTAATGAAGAAATGCCTGTTGTAACGTCATAACTGTCTTCGTTTATCCTTGCGATAGTTAAGTCGGCTTCGATACCACCTCGATCGTTTAACCATTGTGTATAAATAACTTTTCCTGGATCTACATCAATATTGGCACAGCTAATATATTGCAATGTTTCCATTGCATTTTTCCCGCATACATGGAATTTCCCAAAAGATGAAATATCATAAACTCCAACAGACTCTCTTACTGCAAGATGCTCTTGTTCATAAAACTTAAACCAATTTTGACGTTTGTAGCTGTATGTATATTCTGCTTTTGACCCATTTCTTGCAAACCAATTAGCTCGCTCAAACCCTCCCACTTCTCCAAAGCATGCACCTTCTTTGGAAAGAGTGTCATGTAATGGTGATTTCCAAAGATTTCGAGCTGTTTCATATTGATAAAAAGGCCAATGCATTGAATAGGTGTGACCCAATGCTTCAGGAATTCTGGATTCAACGTATGATTGTGTTGTTTGTATTGAATTATTTCTCCTGACATCGGTTTCAGTTATTTCTCCTGATGGGTAACCGTCAACCACCCAATCTGCAAAGATCTTACCAAGGCCGCCAGCAGCAGCAATACCTTTAGAATTCATACCGCAAGCTACGTAAAAGTTTTCAATCTCGGGGGTCGGTCCCAGCAAGTGTAGATTGTCATTGGTAAAGCTTTCGGGTCCATTAAAAAAAGTCCTTATGCCGGTTTCGCCTATTTGTGGGAATGTTTCCATAGCTGCCATTAAATAGGGTTCGATATGCCCCATATCGACAGGAAATTCATCAAAGGAAAAGTCTTCTCTTATCCTCGTCATTGGACAACCGATGGCATTTTTTTCAAACCATCCGATGAGCATTTTGCCGGCATCTTCTTTAAAATAAACTCCTTTATCAAAATCTCGCATCACCGGTCTTGGCGTTAGTTTAGGCATTGCTTCTGTCACTACATAATAATGTTCACATGCATACAGAGGTAGTTTAATGCCAATCTTTTTTGCAATTTCTCGAGACCATAAGCCTCCTGTCAGAATGATTTTTTTTCCTTTTATTGAATCTTCGCCGCAACGGACACCAATAGCTTTATCGCCATCGAGTAATATGTCGTCGACTTTAGTGTTTTCTATGATCTGCACACCTAAGGCACGCGCACCTTTAGCCAATGCCATCGTGGTATCAATTGGATTGGTTTGTCCGTCTTTTTCAACATACAGACTGCCAACTACACCTTCCGTATTCACGCCGGGATATAGCGCTTCGAGTTCTTGGTTATTAATCATTTGGGATGAAACGCCAAACACTTTGGCCATTGATGAGGTTCGCTGGAGTTCTTCAAGCCTTTCTGAGTTTCTCGCCAATGAAACACTTCCTATGCGCTTGTAGCCTGTGGCTTGACCTGTTTCAGATTCTAAGGATGCATATAATTCATGGCAGTATTTTGCAAGATTGGTCAGGGTTGGTGTTGGCCACAGCATGCTGACTAGACCAGCAGCATGCCAGGTTGTCCCACAAGTCAGTTGCTTTCGTTCTAGCAGTACAACGTCTTTAACACCCCTCTTCGCTAAGTGATATGCAATCGAGCAGCCCACAATACCCCCACCTATAATGATAACTTCTGCTTCACTAGGAAGGGTCTGCGCTGTGGACATTATTTAGCCTCGTAATTTGTGGTTTTCTGGGTCATATGCCGGTTCAATTTCGACGTGGCAGTTCCTTTCCCCTGCTGTGGTCAATACCTGCAGCTTTGAACCTTTAAAAACTAGGGCTGGATTTATGTAAGCAAAAGCAAGGCTTTTCCCGACGCGATGTCCAAATGCGCCGCCGGTTGTTAAACCTACTAATTTTCCCTCTTGGTATACCGCTTCATTGCCAAAGCATTCGCTGGCTATATCGTCATCAAAAACAAGATAAGCAAGTTTGATGTTTATGCCCGCGGATTGTCTTTCTTTAATATTTTCTACACCAATGAAATCTCTGCTGGTATCGATAAAGCGTTCCATTCCAGCTTCAATACCACTTATTTCCTCAGTGAATTCGCTACCCCAAGAACGATACCCTTTCTCCATACGCATCGAGTTAAATGCGTATCCACCGAAATCTTTGAGACCTAAGGCTTGTCCAACTCTATAAAGAGACTCATATATGGACAATAATTGATAACTAGGCATATGTAGCTCATAACCTAATTCTCCTGCATAAGACACCCTTATAACCCGGACTGTTGCAGTGTCAATTGTGATGTTCTTGCAGCTTAACCAAGGAAATGAATTGTTAGATAAATCATCTTCGGTTAGTTGTTGTAATATTTCCCTAGATTTTGGCCCCGTGATCAAGAGACTGCCGATCTTTTCAGTTTTATTGATAATGTCTATATCAAAATTGACGGCATTTGATTCCATCCAATGCTGATCACGAAATTCAGACATAATTGGACCAACTAGATAAAAAAGAGTCTCATTTATGCGCGTAATTGATTGCTCGGTCATAATTCCACCATTAGGCGCATGAAAAAGTGTCAAGCCTAGAGAGCCATCTTTGGGAGGTAACTTGTTGCAAGAAAGGTGGTTAAGAAATGCCACGGCGTCTTTGCCGGTAATCTCAAATTTTGACGAACCTGAAATATCTATAATTCCTGCATTATTTTGGACTGCTTTGCATTCATCCGCGACGACTGGATGTGCATCACTTCTTTTCCATGTGAGTGATTCATGATCAATGGATTTTGTTTTGAACCATAGGGGTTTCTCGTAACCTGCGACTACGCCATGTATCGCCCCTTTATTGGCGAGCATTGCATAAAGGGGACTGGTTCGACGAACTCTCCCGTGCTGACGATTCTCATTAGCACCCATTTCGGTATACATCACCTCATAGGACTCGATCCCTTTAGTTGTGCAATATTCTCTGTCTGCCCAATCGCCAAAACGTCTACTATCAACTGGAGCCATATTCAATTCTGTTTGCCCATGGACCATCCATTGCGCAAGATACTTACCTACGCCCCCTTGTGCGATGCCAATACTTGAGCCACATAAATTCCAAAAATTCCGGAGGCCCGCCTGAGGACCAGCCAGAACATTATCATCAGGAGTATGAGTAATGGGGCCGTTGATCACAGTTTTAATACCAGCCTCGCCGAAGATTGGCATTCGCTCCATACAACGATCTAAAAAGGGCATTAACCTCTCAAGATCACCTGGAAATAGACCTCTATCAAAACTCCAATCCATTCCATCGAGAGCCCACGGCTTTGCACCAAAAGTCTCATATGGCCCAACTAAAAGCCCCTGCCCCTCTTGTCTTAAATAAGATGAACAATATGAATCTCTACAAACAGGTAATTCATGGTCAAGTTCTTTCAATGCAGGGTGGTTTTCAGTAATCAAATATTGGTGCTCGAGATTGATTATAGGAATATCTGCGCCAACCATTGCGCCTACTTCACGGGCAAAACATCCGGCAGCATTAACCACATGTTCTGCGATTATTGTTCCTTTCTCAGTCTTAACTTCCCATTCACCATTGGGCTGATTATTTATTTCTAGCACTCGATTAAAGCGACTTATGCTTGCTCCTCTTGAGGTGGCAAGTTGTGACATGGTCATGACAACCGAATAGGGATCAACGTGTCCATCATTGGGGGTGTTGACTATTATTCTGGCATCATCGAAATTCATAAAAGGGTGAAGTTTTTCAGCCTCTTGTTTTGATATGATATTAAATTCACAGGGGACATTTTTTGAGCGGCTTAAAAGGTTTTTGAACCACTCTTCTTCGAGTTCACTGTAGCCAACTCGAAGGCTTCCGCACTTATGAAAAGCTGATGGAGTGCCACTTAACTTAGGGAGTATTTGGTCATATAATTCGATGGAATAATTGTGAATTTTTGCAACGGTCATATTGCCGATAAAATTCGAACACAATCCAGCTGCATGCCAAGTAGAACCGCTAGTAAGCTCGCCTTTTTCTACAAGAATTACATCAGTCCAACCTTCTTCTGTTAAATGATAAAGAAGGCTTACACCAAGTGACCCGCCTCCAACAATGACTACCTGTGCAGTTGATTTCATTTATCTTTTCTACCTACCTATGGCTTCTTTACTCAGAAAGATCGGGAATTCTTCACGAATTTTATTATCAACGTCATCACTAATGTGTTTCGGATAATGGCTTGCAAGAATTTCTTTTGTTTTTTTAACTGCCATCTCGATAGCTTCAGGTTTGCCAGCATCATGCCAGTCTCCTGGACTGAGACGATTATAAGATTCCGGATAAATATATTCAGTTTGCATAACGTCAAGCGTTTGGCTTGACCCCAAATAATGACCTTTTAGGTTTAAACAAACATCCTTAATAACATCAAAACCTAAGGTCTCTTCATTTACTGCAAGGCCTTTCACCATCCTCATACATCCACCTAAAACGTCGTTATCGAGCAATAGACTTTCAGGGCAAACGCTCAAAAGGCTGGCATACATCCCTGCTGACTCGTAAATGATGTTCGCGCCAGATAGTGCCGTTACGGCCACATTAGAAGCATGCTCAGCACCTCCTTGAAAATCAGGTAATTTCGAATCTGACATTCCTGCGCCGGTCCCCATTGGCAAATTAAAATATTGCCCTACTTGCGCACAGGCTGCAGATAAAATACCTTGTTCAGGAGAGCCCCCGCTCATAGCACCAGTGCGCAAGTCAGAGACAAAAGGCCAGGTACCCAATATTGCGGGTGCGCCTGGTTTTATGGCATTTAGGTAGACTAAACCACCAAGACATTCAGCCCATGCTTGAGACACAGTCCCTGCAAGACAGGGTGGTGCCGTGGCGCCAGCCTGGCCCGCAGACAACAATAGAACAGGCATCCCGCCCTCTACTGCAATTCGAAGGCACTCAAGGGATTCTTCAGCAAATTTCATGGGCGGGACCACAAAGCAGTTAGATTGACTCACAAAAGGTCTAGCTCGCCAGGCTTCTTCACTGCCAGCAACCACGTGAAGAAGTTTGAGTGTTTTTTCTAGGTTACGAGAATCAGTCCAACTAGCACCTACATGTTTTTTTGTGCCCATGATCGCGTTATAGGTGGTATTGAGCTCCATCGCATAGACATCTTCAATATCTCTCAATACACAAGTCCGTTGAAATATATGGATGTTGTCACAGGTATCTACAATTCTGGCCATATCATATAAATCTTGAGCCGTTGAATCGCGGTAAGTTTTGTCTTCGGAGTCAGCGATCATAACTGCTGCACCACCTGTGGAGAAATGTACTCGGCTGCCACTTATCTGTAAATCATTAGAGGGGTCCTGCCCATGAAGGATCAGATTGCGATTGCTGGATTCGATGGCTTTGTCAACTATTTCCCGCGGCATCCTTAAACGGCCATCTTCGCCTAATATCGCACCATATTCCGTACACGTTTTTATGCAATGAGGTGTTGCTTGATTAAAGCCTATTTCTTCTAGTATGCGATATATATTCTCTACTACGGCTTCCATATCATCATTTTTAAACGGTTTATAATGACCGCCTAATTCACCTGGATGAATGGGTTTTTTTTCTTCTGTTAATGGAGCTGTTCGAATAGCTACTTTAGATTTACGTCCACCGCTTCGTCTGGTCATAGTTTTTCTCAAATCAAATGTTCACGTAATCCGTAAAATATATGAACTTGAGAATAATAGCTACAATAATATTTTAGTAAAAAAAGGCCTGTTTTAAAGGCGTATCTGCCGGTCATGGCGCTGCTATGGATGTTTATTTTGTGCTGGGGTTTGAGCGATGTTGGGGACGGCTAGACTTTAGAGCCATATAGTCCCCACTGAACGCATCGATTAGGAGTAACAGATGGCATCTAAAACGTTTGGATGGTTATCTATGACTGCAGTTAATGGCAGTAATAACAAGCCTCACAAGGCCTTTTGGGAGTTGTTAGATGAACCCAGTTAAGCGGTCGGTCTCTCTTTTTTACGCACACACCTTAGTACCCACGCATAAAAAAGTGGAGTCACAATCACCCAGGTAATCTGACTTTGAAAGCTGAGCGTTCTTTCATTAAAATGGAAAAACACTGGATTAAACCATGACCCCAAAGGCGACAAAGGTGCCCAAGATAACGATTTATCCACTGACAATTGATCATGGTAAAGGAAGATTTCTACGAGAATATTTTGAGCCACAAAAATTAGCATCAAAAACCACAGTACAGACCAACTCCAGTCTCTAAAGACACCTACCTGACGTCCATTAGCCATCCAGACTAGTAATAGACCACCGCAACAGATGGTTCCAGCGTCAGCCAAGGAATTGAGTATCCAATTAAGATGTAACGGTATTCTCTGAGTTATTGCGATCGCTCGCCGATCAACCACTGAGTCACCAAAGGCGACACCATAGTTAAACCAAATTTCCCAGCCCAATGCGCAGACGACAAACGTTGCTATGTAAACAGGTAAAACCCAGGAAGGAATCCGTTTGCGTAAATGCAAGAAAGGAATAAGAACTAAGGGAACAAGCGCTGATGTATAAACAATAACGACTAGCCTAAGCTGCTCTCCTGTAAGACTCTCCAAAAGGTAACTCCCAACGTTTACTTTCAATTACAATAAAGAATTGATGATAAAACATATTAACCTGTTAATACAACTCACCTAAAACAGCTGACACACAGCCAGCGACCAAGGCGTTTTGAATTGGGTTTAATTTCAATCCATACCAACTTTTTGTTTAAGGATTGTCATGTCTTTTTGGAGTTGCTGTATCACTTTGTTTTGGCTTTGAATCAGCGCCTGTTGCTCTTGAATGGCTTTAGTCAGGACAGGAATCAGCGTTGAATAAGTCACACCTAAAGTCTCACCTTTGTCTAAATCGCCCTCAATGCCCGTAACAGCTTCTGGAACAATAGGCTTCAGATCTTGGGCTATAAAGCCAACTTGAAAAAGATCATTTGATTTCAATTGATAATCAACAGGCACTAACTCTAATATTGTCTGTAAACCATATTTGGTGTTTGTAATATCTTTCTTTAACCTTCTGTCGGATACGTTAGTAAAAGCTACTTGCCCCTCAATGACAACGACATTTGAATCGCCAAGTCTTATTTTATTGCTTTCACTAACAGAAGCCCCGTTTCCAATAGCGGTGGCATTAGTTAAATTTTCCGAAGCAACATCAGCTTGATAACCGATAGCAGTATTGTAAGTACCTGTTGTATTAGCTAATAGAGCATTTACCCCAGTGGCTGTATTATAAATACCGGTATCATTATTAAACAGCGCCCCTGCACCAGTGGCTGCGTTACCATAGCCTTCAGTATTGTAATACAGCGCGACGGAGCCAGTTGCTGTGTTATCGGTACCTACACTGTTGCTATAAAGAGCCAAAGCGCCAGTGGCTGTGTTTCTCTCACCGGTGAAGTTTAAATATAACGCTGCATAACCAGAAGCTGTGTTCCTAAACCCAGTATCGTTGAAACCTAAAGCAAAATTACCAGAGGCTGTGTTCCAATAGCCTTCGGTGTTATCAGATAAGGCATCATGGCCAATAGCCGTATTATTATCGCCCGTTGTAATAGATTCTAATGCAGTCGTTCCAATCGCAATATTGTACTCTGCTGTTGAGGTCGTTGCCGATGGATCATTACCAATGTACATAGAGTTATCTTCTACCAATGCATCACTCAGTTCTGTGACACTGCCGCCAACTCCTGCTGCGCCATCTGACCCATCAGCACCTGCTACACCATCAGCACCTGCTGCACCAGTGGCACCTGGTGATCCTACTGCGCCATCTGAACCATCAGCACCTGCTGCACCAGCAGCGCCCGTTGCACCTGTATCGCCTTTTTCTCCTTTTTCTCCTTGAGGGCCTGCGGGGCCAGTACCAGAAGTTAATCCACCGTAAGTGGTGCCCTTAATAGTAGATATATAGGAATCAATTCCAGTAGCGTCACATTCAGTACAATTCGTTAAGTCAACCACTCCAGTTGCTAATGCATCATCTGTTAAACCAAACATTGATCTCAACAACAAAAGACCATCAGTTAAAGCATCGACATCACCATCCGCATCAACGTCTAAGATGGATATATCTTCGGCTCTATCTGATTGTGCGGATGAAACACCAATCATGCAGAGGCTAAGGGTAATGATGGCAAGGTACTTAACGGAACGATTTAGTAGGATGAGCATTGGGCTTTTGATCCTTTATAATTGTTAGTGTTTTACACCAATAATAACCAAATCGTCGATCTAGTCAAATCTGGATCATAACAAAGCTTCTGAGGCTTACCTTTATCTAAATGAGAGACTTTGAGTCAATACCGAATAGAAGGACTTATGAAGTGTCGGGGCCACCTCAATCTAGCCCTGATTTGACTGGATGGGGTGTTGAGCTATAAGTCGCAAACTGCAAAAAATTACATCTCCTTTTTACTATTACAAAAAATCATTTAATCTGAGTCACTAACGGTGGGACAATTTTTGCTATTATAAGTACACATATTGCGGGTGATCATTTTAGTCGTATTGCTCTATTCACAAAATATCGGATATGGTTATGTACCTAATGAAAAACATTAACTCTCTAGCTCTTTGCTTATTGGTCGTTACTTCTTGTGGCGGCGGCAGTGAGAAAGCTGAAGTCACTCCGCCCCCAGTAGCAGTTGCCACCGGCCTATTAATTCCGGTTAGTGACAGCAGCGTATTACTGGACAGCATGCGTGGCGGATTTGCTCAGATCGCTGCAGCTAACGCTGCGCGTATGGGCGGCCAGGTTTGGGAGGCTACGTCAGTAGATGCGAGCACCAACTTCACCACAACCTACACCCTAGAGGCTAATGTCGACGAGCATGATTTTGTTAAATATGATGGCAACCACCTATTTATAGCGCCCAGTCGAGGGATGGATTGCTGTTTTATACTTGAAGATGCATTAGCGCCTGAAATGGCAGTGGCCGACGAAATGCCTACTGAAAATGATGAACGTAGTATTCGTATTTTAGCGACAGACCCCAGCGATGCCAGTGCCTTAGAAGTAAGTACTATAGCCTTAAGTGACAATCTTTCTGTAGAGGGCCTCTATGTAAACGACTCCCAACTTGTGGCTATAAGCAGCTCAGGCTGGTGGGGTGGCTATGGTGACTCCTTTACCCGCGTCGCCAACTGGGAATCACAAACAACTATTTTCAGCGTTTATGATATCGCTGATGTAACTGCGCCTACCAATCAGATAAATATTGAATTCGAAGGTGGTTTCGTCAACAGCCGTAAAAAAGGTGACATTGTCTATCTCGTCGCTCGCCACACTCCAATTATCGAAGGCTTTGTTTATTATCCCAATGACGCACAAAAGATTGAAAATGAGCGTCTGTTAAGTGAAATATCGCTAGAAGATATGCTGCCCACTATGTCCATTGATGGGGTTTCAAGCCCCTTAGTTGATGCCGGTGATTGTCTCATTGCTGATTCCGAGCATGAACTATCTCCCGCAGTCAACGGTTATCCCACTATGACAATCCTTATTGCAGTTGACCTTGTCGATCCCAGCATTGCCAAAGCACGCTGCTATCTAGAGCCCACAGATGGTATCTATGTCAGTCAAAATGCTATCTACCTGAGTCAAATTGATTACGATGACTCTCTGACAGAGCCTTCGTCACGAACGATTATTCATCGTTTCGAATTGACGAAAAATTTGGTATATCAAGGATCAGGGGCAGCTAAAGGCTCCCTTTATCTTAGCGGTGACAGAGATTTCAGAATAAATGAGCATGATGGATATCTGCGACTAGTGACTACACAGAGAACCGGTGATTCGTCAGATACGGTTGATCATAAACTTTCTATACTTAAATTAAATACCGAAGATGTTGAGCTTGATCTCGTCTCCACCTTGCCTAATTCTGAGCGCCCAGAAGCCATCGGAAAACCCAATGAAGCTCTTTATGGTGTGAGATTTATGGGTGATGCACTCTACCTAGTTACCTTTGAACGTATTGATCCACTGTATGTTGTTGATCTCTCAAAACCCACAGATCCAATGATTGCCGGCGAGCTAATGGTGACTGGCTTTTCGGACTTTCTTCATGCGGTCAATGACGATCTACTCATGGGCTTAGGACAGGATGAAAACGGCTTAGTCAAGTTAGAGCTTTTTAATGTTGCAGATATGACCGCACCCTACTCTTTGGGGGGTATTTCCTTAGGAGAAAGTGAGGGAGCATCCTGGGGATACTCAGAAGCGCGCTACAATCGCCATGCATTTACCTATCAGGCAATTGATGCCAGCAAAGATCGGTTTCTTATCCCAGCTACCATTTCGTTTTATTCCGCAGAAATGCGTTATCAAGAAGATAATCGGCTGTATATGTTTGAGATCAATAGTAAGGACAATGCAGCCTTAGCTTCTATTGATGAGATCGGCCGGATTAGCGCTGGGCGAGAATGGTGGCAAAGCAACCTCATGCGCTCTGTGATTCATGATGATGCAGTGTATTACGTTAATGGTAACGCTGTATGGTCGGCTTTATGGACCAATCCTACCGAACAAAAAGGCCCTCTATAAAGTTATAAAAAAAGCTGCGTATTGCATAGAATAACGATTCCTACGCACATCTAGAGTCACAACAATCTAAATAGGTGGAATCTCTCTCAAAGGCCCTATACTGCTCCTCATTAGCCTCGCAAGAAACGAGAGCTAACAAGGGCTGTAGAGCTTTTAAAGACTAAATATGGCGGAGAAAGAGGGATTCGAACCCTCGATACGCTATTAACGTATACACCC
>JAPKEJ010000089.1 GCA_028822155.1 Porticoccaceae bacterium | reverse complement strand
TCATTTTAAATCAATATTTGCCAATTATGCTAAATCATATAAAAACTAAATATGATAAATGACATGAGCTGATCGAGATCATTGTATGCAATATATGCTTGCAGTTGCAATGATTAAAGGCGATTTAGTGGCTGAGTTTTATGAAGATTCTTTTCATCAAAAGAATCCATTGATTGATGAGCTTCGTAATAAGATGATATTGAGTGAGGATAAAAGATACTCAAAGGACTACCTAGATGATGACAAGAGATCTATTGCTAATGCACTGCAGATTTTCTTTAAGGACGGGAGTCATACTGAGAAAGTGAAAGTAGAATATCCAATAGGACACCGTAATCGTCGCCAGGAGGGTATTCCATTGCTTGAGAGAAAATTTCTTAATAGTCTAAAAGGTACTTTTTCTGATGTCCAATCTAACAAGATTTACTCATTATGTCTTGATAATGAAAAAATTAAAAAAACACCTGTTAATGAGTTTATGGATATGTTTGTCATTAAAGATTAGGTAATAGGTAGCTCAGTTTTATATTTAACCTGCTTTAAGGCAAAGCTAGATTGGATATTTGAAACACCCTCAATGGTAGATAGCTTTTTCACAATAAACGCCTCTAAAGTAGCAATGTCACGCACTAATATACGGATTAAATAATCACTATTGCCGGTCATTAGGTAGCATTCCATGACCTCAGGATAGCGCTGCATCTGCGCCTCAAAACTTTCTAGCGCTCTTTCTACCTGTCGCTCTAAGGTTATCTGGATAAAGACATTAATTAATAAACCGACACTGCTCGGTCTCACCAAGGCGACATATCGATCAATGATACCTCGCTGTTCCAACGAGCGAACTCGGCTTAAACAGGGTGACGGCGACAATCCAACGCGACCTGCCAAATCGACATTGGATAATTTCCCTGACTGCTGTAATTCACGTAAAATTCTTAAATCTATGGTATCTATCGTATTATTCGGCATATTATGCTGCTTTTGTAGTCTCTATAGGATCATTTATGCCTTATAGAGTATCATATTAGCGCTATAAAGGCAACACATGCTAAAGAATCTTCCTTACAATCTGACTTTCTTGACCATAAATGCAACCTTATGAAGCTTTCAAACTACGGCATTAAATTGATCGATAGTGACCCTGCCGAAACTAAAGAATGGATCGATTCCATATCGGCCGTTACTTCAGTGCAAGGGGTTGAGCGAGCTCAATTTCTAATTCGGCAGCTTGAGGAGGTAATTAGGAATAGCGGATTTACGGCAAGCGGGCAACCATTTTCAGCTTATCGTAACTCTATCCCATTGGAGCAACAAGGGTCCTATCCAGGTAATTTAGAGCTGGAAGAACGAATTACCGCGATTACCCGATGGAATGCGTTGGTGATAGTCATGCGTGCCAACAGAGCATATGGTGGGCTTGGTGGCCATATTGCTAGTTATGCCTCTGCCGCCGAGATTTTTGAAACCGGATTTAATCATTTCTTTCGCGCCCAAACTGATGATTTTGGCGGCGATTTAGTTTACTTTCAGCCCCATTCTGCACCTGGGGTTTATGCTAGGGCCTTTTTAGAAGGTCGCCTAGATGAAGAGCAACTTTCAAACTATCGACAAGAAGTCGCTGGCAACGGGCTTTGCTCTTATCCTCACCCATATTTAATGCCTGATTTTTGGCAATTTCCAACAGGGTCAATGGGGATTGGTCCAATCAGCGCCGTCTATCAAGCCCGCTATATGCGTTACCTTGAAGGCCGCGGCTTAGCAGAAACAGCAGAACGTCATGTGTGGGGTGTTTTTGGTGACGGAGAAATGGATGAGCCTGAGTCCATTAGTGGCTTGACCCTTGCCTCACGGGAAGGGCTTGATAATCTTACCTTTATTGTCAATTGTAATCTGCAAAGACTAGACGGCCCGGTGCGTGGCAACGGGCAAATTATTCAAGAACTAGAAAGCCTATTTATCGGCGCTGGCTGGAACGTCATTAAAGTCCTTTGGGGTTCTGAATGGGACAGCCTTTTTGCCCACGATACTAATCAAGTTTTACTGCGCCGCTTTGCGGAAACCGTCGACGGTGAATATCAAGATTTAGGCTCTAAAGATGGAGACTACAATCGCGCTAAATTCTTTGACGCCGACCCAGACACCAAAGACCTTGTTGCCCACATGACTGATGCCGAAATCAACAAATTAAAACGTGGCGGCCATGACCTACGAAAGTTACATGCAGCCTTTTCTGCAGCGAAAGCTCATAAAGGCACTCCTACGGTTATATTGGCCAAGACTAAAAAAGGCTTTGGCATGGGCGGTGCAGGGGAAAGCCGCATGTCCTCTCATCAAGCCAAAACTATTGATATGACGTCGTTAACCGCTTTTCGAGATCGGTTTTCACTACCCCTGAGCGACAATGATCTTGAATCTCTAAACTTTTATAAGCCGCCCGACGATAGTAAAGAGATGATTTATATGCGTGCACGTCGCCAAGCTCTTGGAGGGTATATCCCATCACGCAAAGCGACGCAGAAAGTCGACTCAAGCAATGATAACGAAGCCCTGTTGATCCCGCAGATTAATCAGTATGCAAAGTTCGCGCTGCATGCCGATAAAAAATCTATGTCTACCACAATGGCTGCCGTTCGCATGCTCGGGGCCCTGTTAAAAGACAAGTCCCTAGGTCCCAAAATTGTTCCCATCGTGGCCGATGAAGCAAGAACCTTTGGGATGGATAACCTGTTTCGGCAAATAGGTATCTATGCCCCTCTTGGCCAACTTTATACACCGGAAGATTCTGAGTCCATGATGTTTTATAAGGAATCAAAAAATGGTCAGCTATTGGAGGAAGGGATCAATGAAGCCGGTGCCATTTCATCTTGGGCAGCAGCTGCAACCTCATACTCTGTGCATGACACTCCCACCTTACCTTTTTATATTTTCTACTCGATGTTTGGATTTCAACGTGTTGGCGACCTAATCTGGGCCGCCGCCGATCAGCGCGCTCGAGGCTTTTTATTAGGTGCCACTGCAGGCCGCACAACACTCTCAGGTGAAGGCTTACAACATCAAGATGGCAGCAGTCACATCGTCGCTTCGACTGTTCCGAATTGCCGAGCTTATGATCCTGCCTATGCCTATGAGCTAGCATTGATTATGGATCATGGAATGCGCCAGATGATGGAGCGAAACGTCGACGAGTTTTATTACATCACAGTGATGAATGAGAATTATGCTCAACCCAACATGCCTAAAGGTATAGAGGTCGATGTCTTACGAGGTCTCTACCAGGTGGGGACCCGAGGTGGCAAGGAAACTGATATAAGGGTTCGCCTAATCGGCTCCGGCACGATACTTAATGAAGTTATTGCCGCCGCCGACAGCCTGCTTAATGATTTTAATATCGCTAGCGATATTTTTAGTGCGACTAGCTTTACTGAACTTGAACGTGAGGCTCGAGCTATAGAACGAACCAACCGTCGTTCACCCAGCAAGACTCCAAAAATTAGTCATGTCCAGGCCTGTTTACCCGGAGACCTTCCTATTATTGCTGCGACAGATTATGTTCGAGCATTACCTCAATTAATCGCCCCCTATTTAGAGGGGCGCCTCGTAGCCCTAGGGACTGACGGCTTTGGCCGCAGTGACAAACGAGCCGCACTCCGTAAATTCTTTGAAGTAGATAGTAAAAGTATTGCTATCGCTGCTATTGAAGCACTTGCTAGAGCGGAAATGATCGAATATTCAGTGTTAACAGCCGCCTTAGAACAATATGAAATAGATGGAGATACGCCGGCGCCATGGACGATTTGAGTTGCCTTTACCTATAGCTCTAGCCCAATAGTGACATCGCATACCCGTTATATGGCTTACTTTTGACTCATAATGTTTTTCTTTAGCTCAGATTACTATGTTGGATAAT
>JAPKEJ010000045.1 GCA_028822155.1 Porticoccaceae bacterium | reverse complement strand
CTTCTGTAAAGGTATCATCGTGCTTTAAAAATGCAGTTATAGGCTACATCGACGAGCCAATATTATCTATTGGCACAAGTTATGTCAATAGATAATATTGCAGTAACTGCGAATGAATCTGTTCGATTTACAAGGAAAAAGAATGAGGCGATGTCGGGATCGGTTAAGGCAGAGGTGTACGGTTCTATGATCAAGAAACTGCTTGCCGCCCTTGTTGCAATGCCGCTATTTAATCGTATATTTTTTAACACTGGCTGAATTTTATCTCGCAGCACATCTGTGGCTCTTTATTGTCCATTTGTTGGTAAAAATTTTATAGTTTACAGTCCCTTTTTTATGACAATAACTTCGCTGCTGCCAGCAGGAAGCGTCCAACACCAGATGCGGCGCCTGTTAAAGCGACTACCTTTCCATCTAGATTTTTCATGATTAAATACCTTAGCTCTTGAGTCGCTCAACGATTCCTTTGAGTGTGCTATAAAGATCCTCTAGTCTCTGCTGAGTCTTTAAATCAATATTAGCGTTCTTTGCGTCTAACTTAGCGCGGCTGATCTGGCGTGCAAGCTTTCTATTTCCACCTCTTTGGATAGACTCTACGGCTTGATTGAGTAATGTCTGTAGCGACTTAGCAGCATTCTCATCAACAACCCCAGCTCTCAGTAGTTGTTCAATATATGCCATTGCCACCACTGGATCTGCAGGCCACGTCATAGGCACTTGCTGTTGCGGATTGAAAAGCTTACGCGGACCAATTATCGGATAAGCTAGCGCAGCGGAGGCAATTTCATTTTCACTGAGATAATCGCTAGGTAATAGTTTGAACACATCTAAGCCACGAGCGATCTCAGTACCATAGATAGCGCCTTGATAGTAATACACTGACCAAAAGCCGCCCGTTACTAAGTCCTCCTCATGGACAGGACCCCTATCAAAGTAGGCAATTTCTACTGGCGTTGCAGAGTCTGTAAAGTCAATGACTGAAATCCCACCCTGATACCAGGCTTGAATAAAGATATCACGGCCAGGAATTGGAATGATGGCGCCATTATGAGCGACACAGTTTTCCGTTTCCAATTGGGGGGCGGGAATTTTGAAGTTACTTTTGAATTCTAGCTTTTGGTTAACGATATCATAGATAGCATCAGCTCCCCAATTCATCGGATCCCAGGCTCTACAGCGAGCTCGGCCGCCACCACCCCATTCGTCAGTGAAAAGGATCTTGGTCCCGTCATTGTTAAACGTAGCGGAGTGCCAGTAAGCAAAACCGGAGTCAGTCACGACATCGATCCTTGTTGGCTTACGCGGATCACTGATGTCAAATAAAATACCGTTTCCCGAACAGGCCCCTGCAGCTAAGTTAGCTGTTGGGAATACAGTAATATCATGGCATTGGTCCGTGCGATACGTTTCCTGCGTATCATCTCCATGGTCACCGCCACGCCAAAGCCCAGCCAAGGCGCCGGTATCTGGATCAGCGAATACTGTGGGACTGTCAATAATGCGTGATTTGGATGGGTCGTCAATAGGGATTTCAATGATATCGATACGGAATAGAGCGGTGCTGACATCTCCCGGAGTGCTGTCAATACAATTCTCTAGTTCTTCTTCCTTACGAACGTTAGATGTACCTGAGTTATAAATTAAGATTTTGCCATCTGCGCCGGGACCAGATACGACTGAATGAGTGTGTGACCCTCGACATGTTTGTACGGCGCCAACCTGCATAGGACGGCTTATATCAGAAATATCAAAAATACGAATACCACGAAAACGTTCATCGCTAATGTCTTTATCGATTCCCTGCAGACCACAGTCGAGGCGACCACGGCCCTCCTCTACAGACATAATAAGTAAGTCACCCACAATAGATACATCGCCTTGTCCGCCAGGGCAGACGACGGAGGTGACCAGATTTGGAATGCCGATATCATCAAGTTGGTACATGTTAAATCCGTGATAGCTACCGGCTACAAGAAGATCTCCGCGAAAGGCCATGTCGGTATTCATAAAACTGAGCATCGGATAGCGCTTTGATTCAGCCGCTTTCTCCGTCGATTCGGGCTTATCCGCTTCCTCCGCGTTACCCGTATTTACTGCGTTAGATAGTTCCTCAGCACTAATGCTCTCATCAGTATTTTCTTTATTGGGGTCTTCTGAGCCAAGAGCTACGGGATTTGCTGGATCAAAGAAGCCCGAGGGTTTGCGTTGAGAGGAAATTAACTGCAGATTCGAAATAGCTTCTTCTGCATTAAACATTCCGGCGGTCAGACCAGCACGAGGATCGGTAGATAGGCCGACCAGAATCACGTTCATGCGTTCGATTTCTATTGTTTGATCGTTTTCTGTATCTGTAACGAATTCATTCATCAATGGATCATAAGCAGCACCTGATTGCTTTCTCAGATCTTTGACCATTTTCACGGCACCATCATGGTGCTTGATCATAAGGGCAAGAAATAGTTTATCAAACGCTATACCGTCTGATTGGCTAAGGACTAACATTTTTTCATCAGACGCCATACCGGACATATTGTGATTCAGATGATGATTTTCCTGATCATCTGGATCTGGTGCAGTTTCAGTACGCTCAATCAGCCAGTCTTTCATAAAGGTCATTTCGTCATCTTGAGAAACCTCGATGCGCCCAGCTAGGTCCAAGACGGCCTTATTATTCGTTCTTTCGGCAGCAAGGTTCGCCATCAGTAATGCCTGATTATGATGGATAATCATTTTTTGCATGAACGTTACATCCGCAGCACTGTAGGAAGAATCAGCAATGGCTATTGCAGTTGCAGCATCGAGGATCCGTATTGGCTGACCGGGAGCGCCTGGCTGAACAATGGGTGCTATTGATGCCCGCTCGAGTTCTGATGCATTAATAACAGAGGTCATAGCGATAGCGGCGATGAGTATGAGACGGGGACTGAAACGAAAAGTGAGGTTTTTCATGATTAAAAGAATACTCCATTTGGAATTACTATGATTAGCATTAGCTGGTTCACACAAGATAGAGACATCTTTATTATGGGGCACATACTCCAATCAGGGTACTAAAAGTCGAGCAACATAAGATGTTGATTATTACTGCGAACTAAGATCATAGCAGTAACTTTTTAACTTTAATCTATCCCTATACGTTCTTTATACATTTTCCATAACGCAAATGTTGTCACTACCGCGACAGACAGAAACGCTATATCAATGGTAATCTCAGGAATTCACTTTAGGCATTGATTTTATTGGCTGAGGTTCTTAAAGTGTACATTGTATTAAAGAGCACATCGCACTATTTGCGGAGCGCTATAATTCTTATAAAGAGGAGCGTTAGTATGTCACTCGAACTAGTAACAGCAGGATTGCAAGAAAAAGTAGGCGAAGATTGCGGATTAGGTGCGACCTTAAAGTTTGATTTCGGTGATGACGGTCTTATTGTTTTAGATGCGACTCAGGTACCAAATACCATTAGTAATGAGGATGCCGACACTCAATGTACAATGGTTATTAGCATTGAAAACTTTATGGAAATGGCCGAAGGAAAACTAGATGGTACTGCCGCTTTCATGTCTGGAAAGCTAAAGATTCAAGGTGACATGGGTATCGCTATGAAGCTGGCTCCGATTTTAGCTTAAGCCATAGCTAACCGCTAAAAACTAAAAATGCCCCGCTATTTACATAACGGGGCATTTTTTATTGTCTCTTGGGTAAAATACCCATGTGCTTTGAAATAATACCTAACATCACCTCATCAGCACCCCCACCAATAGAGCCCAACCTGCCATCTCGATATGCACGCGCTACTGAACTATCCCACATATAGCCCATGCCACCCCAGTACTGTAAGCAACTATCGGTTACCTCGCGTGTTAAACGCCCTGCTTTTAACTTACCCATAGAGGCTTTTAACGTAACGTCTTGACCGTTGATGTACCCTTCAACAGCTGAATAAGTCAACGCTCGTAGGCATTCAACTTCCGTCTGAAGTTCTGCCAATCGAAAGTGCACCACCTGATTATCAAGAATCGACTTGCCAAAGGCTTGTCGCTGACGGGTGTATTCGATCGTATCGTCAATCACAAACTCCATCATCTTTAAATTACTGGCCATGGCATACAGTCGTTCTTCTTGAAACTGCTCCATCTGGTAACGGAAGCCTGCGCCTTCTTGACCAATCAAGTATCGCTGGGGAACACGCACGTCGTCGAAAAATATCTGCGCAGTATCTGAAGAACGCTGCCCAAGTTTATTTAACTTTTCTGACAGCGATATCCCCGGCAGATTCATGGGCACTACGATTAGCGATTTATTAGCATGACGACCTTCATCGCTAGTATTGGCAAGCAGACAAATGAAATCAGCCTGAGTAGAACTAGTAATCCACATTTTTGTACCGTTGATAATATAGTCGTCACCATCCTTTTTAGCGGTGGTTTTTATCGCAGCCACATCAGAACCCGCGTGGGGCTCAGAGACAGCAATAGAGCAGACCATATCACCCGCAATTGCCGGTATTAAAAATTCACGACGCAACTCATCGCTACCATGTTTAGCTAGCGCGGGTGTTGCCATATCAGTCTGCACACCAATGGCCATGCCTACACCACCCGTCCGAATGCGTCCTAGCTCTTCAGCAAAAACGACCTGATAACTATAATCAAGGCCCATGCCTCCGAACTCTTCAGGCCTAGATATGCCTAGTAAACCAAGATTGCCCATTTTCTTAAACAACTCATGAGCGGGGAAAATGCCCTCTTCCTCCCACTGATCCGCGTAAGGGTTGATCTCTTTGTCGATAAACTGCGCAATGGTTGCACGAATCGCTTCATGCTCTTCCGTTAAAATCATAGCGTAACATCCTTTTTATAGTTCAAAGCCCAAACTGACGGACAGCTAAATCACGCATAATTTCTTCCGAACCACCGCCAATGGCATTAACGCGAACTTCTCGATAAATCCGCTCAACTCGACTGCCGCGCATATATCCCAGGCCGCCAAGGATTTGCATAGCTTCCCTTGCACAAAATTCCATAGTCTGACTGCATTGTACTTTTAGTAATGCAATATCACCGGCACTCTCGCGACCTTCATGGAACTCATGGCACACTAGCTGAAGATAAGCCTGAGTCGCATTAATGCGCATCTTCATATCAGCAATTTTATGACGAATAACCTGATGATCTGCCAGACGCTTACCAAAGGTCTTTCGCTCTCGACCCCAGGCCACAGCGTCTTCTAAACACACTCGAGAAAAAGCTTCCATCGCAGCTGACATAGCCAGACGCTCCGCATTAAAGTTATTCATAATAACGCTAAAACCTCTATTTTCTTGACCAATTAAATTGCCCACAGGTACACGTACATTATCAAAATAAATAGTCGCCGTATCAGAACACCACCACCCTTGTTTTTTGTCCAAGGCAGTGCGCGAAACCCCCTCAGTATCGGCTGGAATCAATAGTGTAGAAACACCTCCCGCACCTTCGCCACCAGTACGGACTGCTGTAGTGAACCAATTGGCATTCATGCCGCCCGTAATGTAAGTCTTAGAGCCATTGACCACATAGTGGTCGCCGTCTAATCGCGCTGTCGTTGTTAGATGAGCAACATCGGAACCAGCTCCGGGTTCAGTGATCGCCAATGAAATTCGTTTAGTACCAGCCAACACAGGAGGTGCGACCATTTGCTTAACCTCCTCGCTAGCAAAATTGATGACCGGTGGCAATCCAATGCCATGTACCATCAAAGTGGCACCAACACCGCCTACCGCTACGCGAGCCAGCTCTTCGTTGAGAATAATGCCATACCAGACATCAATTCCTTCTGACACACCGCCAAATTCTTCAGGGAAGCCTAACCCCAAGATCCCTACCGCAGCTGATTTAGGCCAAAGTTCGTCTGGAATATGTCCGTCTTCATCCCATTGCGCAGCAAAGGGAATCACTTCTCGTTCAAAAAAACGGCGCAGTTGTGCTCGCCATTCATTGTGCTCTGGCTTTAAATGTATATTGGGTAATCGTGCGCTATCAAAATCTAGGGACATAGTATTTTCCATTCGATTATAAGTAGATAATTTTGAATTAATAATACTAGACAGGCAAGAGCCACCGATCAAGGGCAACAGTGCCATTTTATTGGGAATAAACGCCAATAGAATAGATTATTTTCGTCGATAATCCCGCGGTGAAACCCCATGCCAGCTTTTAAATGCACTAGAAAAAGAACCCTGGTCGGCATAACCAAGTAGAAAAGCAATTTCAGTGATGCCTAGACGATCATCAGACAAATAACGCAGAGCCACGCGAGAACGAACTTCCTGTAATACCTGTAAAAAGTTGGTGTCCCTATCTGAGAGTCGTCGCTGTAACGTCCTGCGGGATATGTGCAGGCTGTTGGCGAGCTTATCTATGGTGACCTCACCCTCCGGAAGATACTGAACAATTGACTGTTTTAGGCTGAAAAGTAATTGATCGGAAGGGTCTTCGTCTTCAAAAAAATCTCTAAAAGGATGACTATGATCAGGTCCCTCTTGGTAGTCCTGCTGCAACATAGGGTAGGTAAGTGCTTCGCGCTGAAAAAACAAGCTACTGTAGGATTGATCAAAACTAAGGTTTCGCCCAAAAGTATCCTCCAGTTTGGAAATATCTTGGGGCTTCGCATAAGAAAATCTTGCTTTGATCACTTGCACGGGCATAACACAGAGAGAATTAAAAATACCTGCTGATGCGGCTAACATCTCATCACTAATAAAACGTTTACGGCCCGTCTCTAGCAATAACGGCTCCCAACGAAGCTCTACTAGCTCGCCCTCTCGATGGATAGTTACTCTTCCGATATCCCCACGAAGCTTAACATTGCTAGGCATTAAATTGAGATAGTCCCTGAATGACTTACACACCGTGGCAAGGTAGAGCTGCAAATTTAGCCCTCGAAGGAAAGCGACTCTCCCGACCTTTAAGCCCAGGTCAGGGTCATCAGCTGCTGAAGCAGCAGCCTGATAAAGCCGAAAGTAAGTATTGACTGGAAAACGACGATCAGGAATATCTAGCTCATGGCCCTCGATGCCCGCTTCATCCATAAGTAACTGTTTGCTCAAGCCTAACTGTTCTGCCACCTGTAGAATAGCAGTCAGAGGGCCCGCATAAACGGTCCATGAAGGGTCAATAGATTGCACAGCAAAGTCATTCATTGATATCTAATCGCAGGTTTTGCCGATAATGGAAGTCCCACTAGTCTAACACTGGCGCTAAAAGCCACACAACGAATGTATTTTAAAACCTTGTATCGGGCTAGCAAAAACAGGGACCATAATATTTCTCCAGCAACCATCGAAAAAATCTAGTAGTGACTTAGTAATATTCTCTAAACCACACTACTCTCAACTCTAATTAAGGGCGTGACATAAAGCAAAATACTGTATATATTAACAGTACTTTAATTATCTTTAATCTATGAGCTAAATTGATAGAACATCCATAAAATGTCCAGTAAACCTTTGTTAAAAAACCTACTTTCACGACAAGATACCTGGCGTGGGCGCAATCGATCTCTACGTAAACACGTCATAGCAACGGGCAATAATAGTTTAGACAGACTGTTACTCGGCGGCTGGCCGGTTTCAGCTCTCACTGAGCTAGTCAATCGGCAAGATGGCATAGGTGAACTGAGTATATTACTACCAACACTCAAGCATTATGCCAACGAAGATAAGCTATGTGTGTGGCTAGACCCCCCCTATCAACCCTACGCACCAGCCCTAGTAACCGCGGGAATCCCTCTAGATAAACTATTAGTCGTGCGTAGTAAAAACAGTAAGGAGTGGCTTTGGACCGCAGAACAAGCGATTAGAGGGAATGCCTTGCTCTTTGCATGGACCAATCAGACACAGCCGCGTTATACCGCTTTACGCAAATTACAATTAGCCGCCGCTGACTCACATTCTCCAGCCTTTTTATTTAGCTCAACTGCGGCACTTAAGGCCTCATCTCCTGCACTGTTACGTATCGAGTTAGAAGCTTTAAAACCAAATGTACTGTTAATTACTCTACTCAAATTGAGGGGTAAAGTCCCCGGAGCAAAAATACAGGTATCTCTTGCTGATGAAGCGACTGAACGTACTGAACTAGACAAGCTGCCGGTTAATATTCATTACCCACAACTAAAGAAACCAGATTATCCATTACCACTTGAACCTAAAGTACAGCGCTTAAATACCTAAACCGTGAAAAAAAACAGAATAGACAGTATCGACCCAAAAAAAGACATTTGGCTCTATATCGACTTCCCATTACTGGCTCTTGACGCTGTATTAGCTGATATAGATCACAGCCAAACTGAATCAGCTATAGCTGTTGCTAGTTTGCAAAAGAATGTTCAACGCATAGTCTGCTGTAATAATCATGCTCAGAAATGGGGTGTTGAGCCCGCCCTATCACTCTCCACTGCTTCGGCTATTTGCCCAGACTTGCTTGTACTGTCAAAAAATCATGCACAAGAAATACGTCTGCTACACAGCCTAGCCTTGATCGCCTACCAATTTAGTCCAGAAGTTATAATAAACGATAGAGGTATCTGGCTTGAACTGTCTGGCTGTGATCAGCTTTTTCACAGTTATAGCAAGTTGCTACAAAAGCTGCATCGACAAATGCTATCTCTATCGAGTACAGCCACTACAGGCATTGCTATGAGCCCTCTGTCGGCACAGTTGTTATGTGGCCAAAAGTTTCAATACTATTTGCCTGATGAAGACGAAATACACCGCAGTCTTATGGCTACTGAGCTTTTTAAATTACCTGGCAACCAGAAGCAGAAAAACCATTTCAAACAACTGGGCTTGGAAAGCATAGGTGATTTACAGGCACTACCTCGATCAGCCTTGAGTCAGCGCTTTAGTCCAGAGTTAATTAAAACCCTAGTTCTACTGAATGGCGAAAAACCCTGCACATTAAATCGCTTTACTCCTCCAATCGAGTTTAGTGATCAAATACAGATTCCTCAGGGGCTGTACAGCAAAGATAGTCTGTTATTTTCTATGAAAACATTGTTACAACGTTTTTGTCTTTATCTCTCGGCTAGGCAATGCCATTGTCACAATATTGTCTGGTGCTTTGAGCCCCTGTTAGGGAAGAGCCAGTCAATGGCTATTACATTATCAGGCAGCAATAACAACTGGCCAAGCCTACTTACCTTGAGCCGCCTACAGCTAGAACGATTAGAGTTACCTCAAAGTATTGAGCAAATATCACTTTTCTGCGACCAGTTCATCGATAAGCCAGAAATCAGTTTTGATCTATTTGATGATCAGATAACACTCGACAACCAGTCATCTGAATTAATTGATAACCTATACGCAAGATTAGGTGTTGACGCACTAACGCAGCCGTCTATGCGCGAAGAACACTTGCCAGAAAATGCCGGTAGTATTAGCCCTCCCAATAGATCGGCTAAGATTAACTACCCCATATCAAAGGCCCCACAACCACTATGGTTATTACCCCAGCCAACGCGGATACAGCAGCGCAATAAACAACTTTATTGGAGGCGACCACTAACTATTATTAGTGGTCCTGAACGTCTCTGCGGTAATTGGTGGCAGTCCGAACAGCAGCGCGACTACTATCTGGCTTGCGACAGTAAAGGCGCACGCTACTGGTTATTTAGAGAATCCACAAGTAACCAGTGGTTTGTCCATGGACTTTTTGCTTAAACGTCAAACTGCTCTTTTAACTTGAACTTTTGCACCTTGCCCGCAGGATTACGCGGCAGTATGTCAACAAAGCGTAACTCACTAGGAAGCTTATAACGGGCTAAGGATTCACTTGCAAAGGCACGCAGCCCTTCCAGGTCAAGACTAGCACCCTCTTCAAGAACAGCAATAGCCGTAACTGCCTCTCCCCATTTATCATCTGGTAAGCCTATAACAGCCACTTCTAAAATAGACGGGTGTCCATATAGAATACTCTCGACCTCAGCGGGGTAGACATTTTCCCCTCCAGTAATAACCATATCCTTGACCCGATCACAGAGAAAAAGAAAGTCCTCATCATCAAGATAACCGATATCACCACTGTGAAACCAGCCCTGAGTATCAATCGCTTCAGCAGTCGCTTCAGGACGATTCCAATATCCCTTCATAACGTTAGGCCCTTTAATACAGACTTCGCCGTGAACACCCGCAGCGACTGGGTTATTACCCTCGTCGACAATGCGCACCTGAGTAAACATCGGTGCCTTACCCGCCGAACCTATCTTAACCATCGCCAAGTCACTACTTAGGAGGCTAGCAAAAGGCGCAGTTTCCGTTAGGCCATAGCCCTGACAAAAACTAACATTGCGATCGCCATACGTCTCAATCAATGGCACTGGCACAGGTGCGCCACCACAAGTTAGCGTACTAATACTAGATAGATCCGTAGAGGCAAAACTCTCATGTTGCGCCATCATTAAGAACATAGTTGGCGCGCCAAACATAGTGCCGACTTTGTGCTTTTCAATTAGCCTGAGAACCTCCCCTGCATCAAAACTACGCAGCAACACTACTTCAATACCCTTAGCCAGAGATAGCAGTGTCGTTACGTTGAGGCCTCCAATATGAAATAAGGGCGCGCAGGTTAAGGTAGTCGTCGTCATGGTGTCCTCTCCGAAACACACATTAATGCTATTCCAGAACACATTGCCATGCGTCAGCATCGCGCCCTTAGGCAACCCTGTAGTACCCGAGGTGTACATAATGAAGGCGATTTCATCAGCACCCACATGCTCGCTCTGATCTATGCGGTCAGCAACCACCATCAGTGGTTCAAGTGGCTCCCATCCATCCGCATCATTCTCTATTGTAAGATAACGCGTACAGTTCAAATTGGCTTTTTCTTCTTCGATCAAAGGTTGCAACATATTGTCAGCAAACATCACCGTGATATCTGCATCATTGGCGATAAACTTAATTTCCGGTCCGGTTAAACGAAAATTAAGCGGCACAAAAACTGCACCAAGACACCCACAAGCGTAAAGTATTTCCAAGAATGACGGGTGATTAAGACCAATATAACCCACTCGGTCTCCCCGAGAGACGCCACCATCTCGCAATATGGTGGCTAAGCGCCGAACTCTGTCGCCTAGTTCAGCGCAGGTCCAAGTCTCACCCTCAAAAGTAAGAGCTTTTGCATTAGGAGTAATTAACGCTCGACGTAAAATGGTCTGGCCCAAACCAATATCAGCTATTTGTGGATTTGACATAAAACCTCTCAATCATTATTTTTGTATTTACCGTGGTGACTTCGCACCTGGACATATTATCAACACAGCTGTTTTTCGCTGCACTTATAGGCCAGCACTCAGCGTTTCTGGCCAAGCCTCTTAATCTTCTTGCTCGCCCTCTTCATCGTCACCTATTACTGCATCTACAACGCCACCGACGACTTTAATCGGCGCGGTTACGACCGCTATAGTCACTTCGGTAACAGCTTCAACAGCCGCCACTGCAAGACAACCTGCCTGGGACAGAGATAACAACAAAATAGCCACTAAATTCTTCATATTTTTGTCTCATATAATAGGACAATAATTATGCAATGCTTGCCAATTATTTAATAGCCCAAAAGGCCCAAAAGTCTATAAAAAAGTAAGGTGCTTTTGTTCTAAGAGAATTTTTGTTTCTAGGCTACGGTGAACGCTAAAAAGAACTACGTCGCCTAAGCCTCGATTGTCTTCGCATATTGCACTGCAAAAAAAGATAATACTGAAAACAATAAAAAGCCGAACGCAATAGGAATTAGATCTGTTGTTAGGAAAATATTGATAATCGAGGCTATAGCTACGGCAATTACGCTGGTGAACGATCCGATAAATGCAGCCCCTAAACCAGCGATATGACCCACTGGTAGCATTGCTAGTGCGTTTAAGTTACCAAACAACATACCCATAAAAAAGAAGCCAAAAAACATAGTGCTGACAAATAGCCATAACGGTGGCACGCCCTCAAAGTAGAGTGTGATAGCTGTAAGCGCGATACCGAATGCGATCGAGAAGCGCAAAGCACGACCACAAATGGTTTGCATACCCCACTTCATCACCATCATGCCATTGAAAAAAGAAGCAAGCCCGATAGCAAAAGCTAGGGTTGCAAATACCAACGGAAACCACTCACCCGTATCGTAAATATCTTGAAAAATCGTTTGTGAGGCACTTAAGTAGGCCAAAAAAGAACCAAACATAAAGCCCATTGCCACGGAATAACCCATGACTTGACGCTGCTTTAGCAGCCATCGGCAAGAATCAGTGAAATGATGCCATGCAAACTTTTTACGATTAGCCCTTATCAAGGTTTCAGGTTGACGCAAGAAAAACCAAGCGCCAGAAATAACGGCAACAATCCAAAATACAGTAAATATTTCGCGCCAATGGAAGTACTGCATCACAGCTTGGCCCATCAACGGAGCAATCATAGGGACCAGTATAAATATAACCCCAATAAACGACATAACTCTAGCCATGGCCTTACCTTCATACTGATCACGTATCACAGCCATGGAGGCAACTCTAGGGCCTGAAACGCCAATGGCTTGTATTACCCGCCCTAATAGTAAAACTTCGATGGATTGAGCAAAATAGCAAACAAAGGTGCCCATGATAAATATAATCAAGCCAATAAAGATGGTCAATCGACGACCTCGCGCATCAGAGAATGGACCGAAGAATATTTGGCCTAATGCCATCCCACCAAAAAACAATGAAATTACAAGGTAGGTTTGCTGGGGACTCTGGCTATTTAGGTCAGATCCAATTTGATTTAATGCCGGTAGCATCGCATCGATACTTAACGCGACTAGCGAGGTCAAAAGCGCCATTAACGCGATAAATTCCAATAGCGGCAATGGGGGCTTAACCGAGGTCGTTGCCGCAGTAGTTGTCATGAAATATTTTAACCTGAAACGAGGTGCCGAAAATTAGGCGCGGATTATTCCATACTTTAAGTGGCCGCACAATTGCTTGCAGTTACTAAATTAGGTTGGCATTTTTGCCATTTCGCACACTGTAAATCTAACTATAAATGACTGTAAGTAATATTTAATTCACCTTAACGGTCATTTCTTTGATACTGTATATATATACAGTCTTTTGATCGCTAACCTTATGTCTTACGCTGAACTTCACTGCATTAGTAATTTTACCTTTTTGCGCGGCGCCTCTCATCCCAGAGAATTGGTTAATACAGCATCAGAACTGGGATACAAGGCTATAGCTATCACTGACGAATGCTCTTTAGCCGGTGTAGTAAAAGCCCATGTCGCAGCGCAGGAATGCAGCTTACCGCTCATTATTGGCAGTGAATTTCAGCTTGATGGCCATAAATTGGTAGTATTGGTCACCAACCATCAATCCTACTCTGAGCTTTCAGCATTAATAACACTCGCACGCAGGCGCAGTAAAAAAGGCAGCTATTCTCTCAAGTGGTCAGATCTAAGCCATAATCTAAGTCACTCCCTGCTAATTTGGCTGCCTTCAGGTGAGCTTGACGCAGACCACCAGATTGGCGAAAAACTTAGTCATTGGTTTACTGATCGATTATGGATTGGCGTAGAGCACTTGCTCGATGGGAACGAAACTAAACAGTATTACTACTCTCGTAATCTCGCCGCACTCTGGCAGGTCCCGATGGTCGCCTGCGGTGATGTCCATATGCACAGCAAGCAACGCCAGCTGTTACAGGACACACTTACCGCTATACGCTTCAATTGCTCTGTTATGCAACTAGGTAAACGTCGCTTTGCCAATGCCGAGCGACGCTTGCGTAGCCTACCCCACCTACAAAAAATCTACCCTACCGCCCTATTAGCCGAGACTGTTGTCATTGCAAAACGATGCCATTTCTCCCTTACTGAGTTACGCTATGAATATCCCTCAGAAGTAGTTCCCGATCATTTAACAGCCGGTGAACAATTATGTTACTTGGTCGAGGAAGGGGTTAAGAAACGCTGGCCTAATGGCCCTTCAAATGCGGTTACTCAGCAAATAAAGCGTGAGTTAACCGTGATATCTGAACTCAACTATGAAAGCTATTTCCTTACCGTACATGATCTTGTCGCCTTTGCTCGAAGCCGTGGCATTCTTTGTCAGGGACGAGGTTCAGCCGCTAATTCGGTAGTCTGCTACTGTCTATTTATCACTGAGGTATCTCCCGATCAGGTTTCACTGCTGTTTGAGCGCTTTATATCCAAAGAGCGAAACGAACCACCCGATATTGATGTCGATTTTGAGCATGAACGGCGTGAAGAGATAATACAGTACATCTACAAGCGCTATGGTCGCGAACGCGCCGCTATTGCCGCTACGGTTATCACCTACAGGCCCCGCAGTGCGGTACGTGATGTTGGTAAAGCCCTAGGCCTAGACGCTTTATTTATAGAGCAACTCAGCCAGTCTCTTTCTTGGTGGGATCGTCGTGCTGATTTGGAAAAGCAGTTCAACGGCCAGGGGATCCAGACCAAAGGGGCAAGTGATAATACTCAACTTATCGACCAATTCTATCAGCTGCTACAAGATATCCTTGGCTTTCCTCGGCATTTATCACAACACGTAGGCGGGTTTATCATCACTCGCAGCCCTATTAGCACTTTGGTTCCATTAGAAAACGCCAGCATGCCTGAGAGGACAGTTATTCAATGGGACAAAACAGATATCGCAACACTTGGGTTACTGAAAATAGACGTCCTTGCCCTTGGCATACTCACCGCCATTCATCGCTGCTTTGACCTTATTCAGCAATATCAAGGTATAAGCCTGGATATGCAAAGTATCCCTAAAGACGACACTCCTACCTTTGATATGCTCTGCAAGGCAGATAGCGTAGGGGTTTTTCAGATTGAATCTCGCGCACAGATGGCTATGTTGCCACGCTTAAGGCCGCGTTGCTTTTATGATTTAGTGATAGAAATAGCCATTGTTCGGCCCGGGCCCATTCAGGGTGGCATGGTGCACCCCTATTTAAAGCGCCGGCAAGGCATAGAAGCCGCCAGTTACCCTAGTCCAGAGATCAAAGCAGTGCTAGAGCGCACTTTGGGTATACCGGTGTTCCAAGAGCAGGTAATCCGCTTAGCGATGGTTGCTGCAGGCTTTTCAGGTGGCGAGGCCGATCAATTACGTCGAGCAATGGCTAGCTGGAGCAGTAAAGGTGGTAACAATAACCAACTTACACAGTTTGAACAAAAGCTCACTACGGGCATGCTTACCCAAGGCTATAGTTTGGATTTTGCACAACGATTGTTCAAGCAAATTCAAGGTTTTGGAGTCTATGGTTTTCCCGAATCACACTCCGCCAGTTTTGCTCTACTTGCTTATGTATCGGCCTGGTTAAAATGCCACTATCCAGCCGCTTATTGCTGCGCCATTATGAATAGTCAACCGATGGGATTTTACACGTCTTCACAACTAGTTCAAGACGCTCAGCGCCATAATATAAAGGTTTCACCGATTGACGTTAACCATAGTGATTGGGATCACAAGTTATATTTAAATAATAAATTAACTAATGTAGATAAACCATTGATAATATTAGGATTTAGATTAATAAAAGGACTGTCATATAAAGCGGCTAAACGTATTTTTCAAGCATTAAGACCCTTTAAAAATCTTGAAGATTTCGCCTCAAAGACCAACTTAGCGCAGACTGATTTAGGTCTCCTCAGTAGTGCAGGTGCACTGCGATCATTAACGGAAAATCGCCGCCAAGCTCACTGGCAATCTCTCGCCATGAACAACCACAATCAACTGCTAAAAAGTACCGACACTGACACCCAAATAAGACTAAAAGAACCTAGTGAAACCGACAACTTATATGCCGACTATAACAACACTGGCCTGACCTTAGGTCGCCACCCGATGAGTATCTTGCGCGATCAATTCCCGGCTTTCAGGCAATGCAAGCGTCACAGTGACCTAGCTGAGCTAGGACACCAGCGATTTGTCCGCATGGCGGGTATAGTGACCGGCAAACAACGGCCAGGCACGGCTTCAGGTGTAGTGTTTTTAACCCTGGAGGATGAAACTGGCAATAGCAACATCGTCATCTGGAAAAGCGTACAGCAGCGCTGTCGTCAAGCATTGCTCAAAGCGCAGCTATTAATGATTAAAGGCATTATAGAAACCGACGGCGAAGTGGTGCATGTCATCGCCCAAGAGCTCACCGATTGCAGCGAGCTTCTCTACAAAACGACCATACGTTCACGAAATTTTAGGTAAGCTCAGCTGAAAGCAGTTACTGTGTTATTTCGGTGGGCATAAGGCCCCCAAATAGCTTGTTTACATGTTGGCATAGCCAACGCCATAATAGCGCAAGCCTACCATTCAGAAGGCGCTGCAGTGTATTGTCGCTATTGTAGAGCTGAGACAAGGCGTATCAAACAAAAAGTGAGGGTTACTATTTAATGAAAAGCTTTTCAAATAAGGTCGCGGTGGTTACCGGTGCCGGCTCTGGCATGGGCCGTTATCTTGCCATATTACTGGCAAAAGCCGGCGCTAATGTCGCTATCTGTGAAATCAACGAGACAACTCTTGCTGAGACTCACGCCATGATGGCAGATTATAGCGTCAACACATCAGTTCATGTGCTGGACGTTGCCGATAAGGTCGCTATCGAAGCCCTACCCGCCCAGGTTATTGAACACCACGGACAGGTCGACCTAGTTTTCAATAATGCTGGTGTTACGGTTGACTCAACATTTGCTGACATGCCCGAAACCGACTGGGATTGGGTGATGAACATTAACTTACAGGCCGTCATTAACTCCACGCGTGCGTTTTTGCCCCATCTGCAGAAACGACCTGAGGCAGCCCTGATCAACACTTCATCTATTTTTGGCATGATCACCGTGCCAAGCCAGTCTGTTTATCACACCACTAAGTTTGCCGTACGCGGCTTTACCGAGTGCCTAGCCAAAGAGTTAAAGGATAGCTCTGTGCAGATACATTGTGTGCATCCTGGCCATATTGGCACCAATATCGTCACCAATGCTCGTATAAACAAGGCCGATGAAACAGTGAGCCCAATCCAACAAATGATGAGCAACATGTTAGGGTTAGGTAGCAGCCAAGATGATCTAGCGACTTTCTTCCGTGAAAAAGGCATGCATCCCAGCCGAGCATCTAACATTATCCTCAAAGGCGTACTCAAAAACCGTACCCGAATCTTTGTTGGACTAGACGCCAAACTTATGGATTTATTTCAACGCCTTACACCATTGCACTATGACAAGCTAATTGCGTTAATAACGATTCCGCTAACTCTTATGCGTAATAAAAAACCACTGCGCGATTAATCCCAGTAATAGGTGGAGCCAAAAATGAGCCAATTAGAGCATACTGACGTTGTCATCGTAGGAGCTGGCCTATCGGGAATTGGTGCCGCCTATCACCTGGCAACTAAGTGTCCAGACCGCAGCTACCTCATTTTAGAAAGCCGCAAGGCAATGGGTGGCACATGGGACCTGTTCAGGTATCCCGGTATACGCAGCGACAGTGATATGCATACGCTAGGCTATAGTTTTAAGCCGTGGGAGAGTGAAAAAGCGATCGCGGATGGTCCGGCTATACTTAGCTATGTTCAGGAAACAGCGCGCGAAAATGCACTGGATGAGCATATTCGATACGGCCACAAATTGACCGCCGCCAATTGGTCAAGTGACGAAGCACAGTGGATACTTGACATTAGCCTGCCAGAGACGGGTGAGACTGTGCAGATAAGCTGCAACTTTTTGTTTATGTGCTCAGGTTACTACAATTATCAACAGCCCCATGACGCCAAGCTCAACAATATTGAGGCTTTCAAGGGCACTGTGGTCCACCCGCAGTTTTGGCCTGAAGATTTACAGTATACCGACAAAAAAGTGGTGGTTATTGGCTCTGGTGCCACCGCCATGACACTGGTTCCCGCTATGGCTGCCAAAGCTGCGCAGGTGACCATGCTGCAACGGTCACCCACCTACGTCGTATCACGCCCATCTAAAGACTGGTTTGCCAATGGTCTGCGCAAAATACTACCGTCAAAATGGGCCTATACCATCACTCGCCTCAGAAATACCTTAATGCAAGAATGGCTATACAAGGGTGCCCGCACTAATCCTGAACGCTCCAAAACCGCCCTCATCAAGATGGTACAAAAGGAATTAGGTGACGATTTTGACGTAGACACTCATTTTACTCCCAGCTATAACCCCTGGGACCAGCGACTCTGTCTGGTTCCCGACAGTGACCTTTTTACTGTCATTAATAATGGTAGCGCGTCAATAGTCACCGACCATATTAGTCAATTTACAGAAACTGGTATTCAACTAGCGTCAGGTGACCATTTGGATGCCGACATTGTGGTTACGGCGACCGGGCTGGAGCTTCTAGTCATGGGTGGTACAGCCTTTTCTGTAGACGGTAATGCTGTCGATTTCTCTACACTCACCAGCTACAAGGGCCTCATGATCTCTGAGATTCCGAATATGGTGACAACATTCGGCTATATTAATGCATCATGGACACTGCGTGCCGACCTTATCTCCGAGTGGGTCTGCAGAACACTCAACCATATGACAAAGACCAATACTCAAAGCGTAGTGCCCAAAGTACCTGCGCACCTGCAAGACATGCCCCGACGAGCATGGATTGCGGACTTTCCGGCCGGTTATATGACGCGGTCAATGCACCTGCAGCCGAAACAGGGCGATCAGGCCCCCTGGATTAACACTCAGGATTATCGTAAAGAGCGAGCCCTATTCAAGGAGCCATTAGACGGCGATAGCGCGCTTCATTTTAAGTAATTCATTACGCACACTTCGAGCCAGTCATTAGCAATCGATGACACCGTAGCCATCCCACTATAAGTAATTTTGTTTAATAGTTTGACTCTGGACTATACTCCAAGGTTTATAGTGACACTATGGAAACAAAAATAATGTTAAAAATCGGTGAGCTCGCCGCCCTAGCTAATATATCTAGAGATACTCTACGGTTTTATGAGAAGCACGGTTTGATAACACCAAGTGACCGCAATGCGGCGGGCTATCGCCTCTACTCAAACACTGATGTGCATCGTATCAGCTTCATTCTGAGTGCCAAAGAAGTGGGCTTTACCCTCAAAGAAATACACCAGCTACTTGAATTAGAAGTTACCAAAGATGAAAAGTCTTGCAATGATGTGAAGCAGTTTGTCGACACCAAAATTGATATAGTGGACCAGCGTCTAGCAGACATAAAACGTATCAAAAAATCCTTACAAACTCTCAGCAACGCCTGTTGTGGCGGTGATGAGCCTGCGACCCATTGTACTATTTTAGGTGCATTAAGCGAACAAATTAGAGAGTCATAGGCTATGGCATTTATTCATCATTTTATTGCGTTATTCGTGGAGTCCGCGCCCTGGCTTTTAATGGGCTTCACCGTGGCAGGCATCATGAAAGTCTTTATCCCAAGCGAATTACTGGCCAAGCATCTAGGTGAACCAGGTTTAATGGCAACGGTTAAAGCCGCGTTATTAGGGGCACCCCTGCCCCTGTGCTCCTGCGGAGTCATTCCGGCAGCACTCGGCTTACGCCGTAGCGGAGCCTCTAAGGCGGCTACCACGTCGTTTCTTATATCTACACCAGAGACAGGCGTTGACTCAGTAACTGTCTCCTACGCCATGTTAGGGCCCTTTATGGCCGTCATTCGGCCTATCGCCGCCATCTCTACAGCCATTACAGCAGGGCTATTGGTCGGCAAAGATACAGATGAGCCAATCTCTACAGCCCCGATTAAAAGCTGCTGTGCCGTCAATTCCCCCACGGATGCCAACCAGCAAGAGTCGCTGCAGAGCAGACTAAAAGCCAGCTTCCAATTCACCTTCGTTGATTTGATTAGAGACATCAGCCTATGGCTATTAATTGGCCTTGGCATGGCGGCCTTAGTTAAAGCTTATATCCCAACAGAATTTTTAGCCCAGTGGGGTGATGGGTTTATGGCTTTTGTGGTCATGGCATTAATTGGCGTACCCATGTATATCTGTGCCCTAGCCTCAACACCCATTGCCGCCGGACTATTGTTTTCTGGCGTATCCCCCGGTGCGACGTTAGTGTTCATGCTGGTTG
>JAPKEJ010000088.1 GCA_028822155.1 Porticoccaceae bacterium | reverse complement strand
TACTTCATGGCTCAAATGCCGATTAACTGTGTTATTTGCGGTGCGAGCAAGTATCCAGACTTGATGGCATCTAGCGATATTGGTCGCTGGTACAATATGGAGTAGGATTTTCTAACCCTAGGGTCGACAACAATCTAAAAAGGTTAATAGGACAAATCATGGAGCCAAATTTTCATGCGTTGCAATTAATATCAGAGATAGCGATAGGTATAGTGGGATTTTCAGCAATACTAATTGCATTGAGCAGGACTTCAGAGGTATTCAGCGGCCCTGATGATTTTCGCATTCGACTTCTGACTTATTCAGCATTTGGGGCGATGTTTGGCGGTATTTTGCCGTTTGGCATCTTTAATATTGACGATGCAGAATTATCTTGGAAAATTATTTGCTGGTCCGTATGCCTTTACTCAGTTATAGGTTTACTGGTATTCCCTAGAAGAATGCTATTACTGAGGAGCCAAGGATATGAGCATATTTTCCCAATTAAAATCTTTCTATTTCAAACAGGACTGCTTTCAACGATCTTTATAACGTCTGGCCTTATGATTGTTGGGTACTTTCAAGCACTTCCAAATATCTATGTCGGCTGTTTAATTTTGTTTTTAGTTCAAAGTACGATCGCTTTTATAAGAACAATGTTTGTTCGGGCACATTAAATACTTAGAAAAGGTTTTTTGCTCTAAGCATTAGAATCCACAATAATCTGCATAGGTGGAATCTCGATCTAGCCCTGATTTGACTGGATGGGGTATTCAGTTATGATTGAGCTTGAATGCTACTTAAAAGGATAATAAAGCCCATGTTAGTTCTACTAAATCGTTCCGTTAAGTTCCTTGTCGTCATTATGCTCAGCCTATGTATGATCAGTATTTCGTACGCAGAAGCAGACAGGGCCGAAAAAATGTCCATCTTAGACATTGATGCGGATGGCGATGTAGATGCCCCAACAGATGGTCTTTTGATACTAAGATCAATGTTTGGATTAACGGATGATGCTTTAACAACTGGCTTGGTGGCATCTGATGCCGCTTCTATCAGTTCTGTGGACATTGAGTCTCGCATTACAATGCTGGGTGATTTGGCTGATATCGACGGTAACGGCAATATAGACGCGCTAACGGACGGCTTGCTTACGCTGAGATACTTGCTTGGCCGAGAAGGGAATACGTTAGTGGCTGGAGTAGTGGCCGCAGACGCAACCAGAACAACCGCGGTAGACATTGAGGCTCATCTTAAAACTTTGATGCTTGCATTGTGAACTCGATCTAGCCCTGATTTGACTGGATGGATTGTTCAGTCATGCTTAAATTAATTATGAAAAAAATAATTCTAATTTGTACTTTTCTTTTTATATCCGCATCTTGCTATTCTCAAGAGGGAACTACCTATTATTTCATTCGTCATGCCGAAAAATTACGGGTCGATATAACTGATAAAAATCCGAAATTAAATTATGAAGGTTTAAAAAGAGCTGATGCTTGGAAAGAAGTCTTCTCTAATGTAAGACTGGATGCTGTTTATTCTACAGATTACAACAGAACTAAACTAACCGCTAAACCTACAGCTGAGAGTAAAAATTTACCTATATTTTTATACGATCCAAAAGATATGTATTCAGAATCTTTTCAGCACAAAACCAAAGGAAAAGCTGTTTTGATTGTTGGGCATAGCAATACTACTCATGTTTTCGCGAATAAAATTTTAGGAAGAGATGAATATAATCAAATTAATGATGACAACAATTCAAATCTCTATATTGTTTCTGTTATTGATGAGAAGGCTTCCTCTATTTTATTAAAGATTAATTAAGGCCAGTTTTTACTTAACCTTCCAGAACTCTAGAGTCGACAACAATCTGCATAGGATAGATATGAAACGATTAGTTTTACTTACAGCGCTCTTTTACCCGGTCTAAATGATAACTAGTTGCAATAAGATGCCTGCGCAGATAGCATTCCACAATCTATTCTAAACGGACTTACTATTTACATGGCACACTCTTTTTATCGCTCTATCATCTTCATTCCCTTTCTCTTACTGTGCGTAACCACGTCTAAAGTTGTTACAGCGAATGAGACTCATGAGACGAATGACTTGCCTTTAGCGTTTCGTCTAGCTTTTATGACTGGCCATGTTAAAGCAGGCTTGGCGCTTTATCGGTTGGGTGAGCTCGATATGGCAGCACCACATCTTCTCCATCCAGTATCTGAAACCCATAAGCTTGAACGCATGGGGCTAGAAAAGTTTGGTTTTAATAGTGCTCCGTTTATAAAGGTGTCTGAAGCGTTAAAGTCCCAGGAAGCGGCGTCAGAGATAGAGTCTTTGCTACAAAAATCAGATGCCAATCTCTATTATGTATCTCAACAAATAGGTGGCAATTCATCTGATATTATAAATTTCCTTCTCGACACCATTATTGATGAATATTCTATCGCGGTTACTGGCGGTAAAATAACCGACCTGGGTGAGTACCAAGATGCCTATGGTTTTCAGGTTGTTGTCCAGTCGCAAGCCGCCACACTTTCTGACAACAAGCGTGATTCATTAGCGCCTGCACTCGCCGACTTAGAAGCGCTGTGGCTAGACGGGCCTCTACCGGTACAAAACCCAACGTCAGTTGATGATATGGTAGCTGCGGTGCAGGCTATCGCTCAACGGCTGGGGACTCAAAAGCCCAATTAGCGAAACAGGAAAAACTAAATGCCGAAGCTTCGCGAAAAGTTAGACAAGCTGACGTGCAAAAAGAAATTTTAATACCTTTAAGTAAGACAGGAGTGACGTATGTTTTCACTCACATTAAGATTTATTAGCTAAAAGGAACGCCCGTATGGGGAAATACTATCGATTTTATGTACTGATCATGGTGACAGTTGTATCCATGATTAACATAGCTGATCGGCTTATCATGTCTATTTTGATGGAAGATATCAAAGCAGATTTTGACCTCTCCGATACTCAGATTGGGTTACTTGTAGGTTTGGCGTTCGCATTATTTTATGCCCTGATGAGTTTTCCAATTGCACGTTGGGCAGATATTGGCAATCGAAAAAATATCCTCTCACTCGCAGTGATTCTTTGGAGTGGTATGACGGCTTTATGTGGCGCTGCTGTTGGATTTTATAGTTTGTTTTTCGCCCGTCTTGGCGTCGGTGTTGGTGAAGCGGGCGAAGGTCCGCCTACCTATTCTCTTATTGCTGATTATTTTAAGCCTAGTGAAAGAGCACGTGCCATGGGTGTCTACATAGTCGGTGCTGCGGTTGGTACAGGTGGAGGGCTGATAATTGGCGGTATTCTTGGCGAAATGATCGGCTGGCGCAAGACCTTTTTAGTGCTGGGGATACCAGGTGTGCTAATGGGTTTGTTATTTTTCTTTACGGTGAAAGAACCTAAGCGTGGACGCTTAGATGCTGGTGAGGCGAAAGACAAGCAAGCTAAAGATATAAAGGAAACGCTCAAGTCACTGGCCGCTAATACTATCTTCATTCGTATTAGCATATCCTTTGCCATGATAACTATGATCGGATATGCAATGGCATTTTGGTTAGCACCGATTATGCTACGTAATTTTGACGTGTCATTGAGTAAAGTGGGTTTATATCTTGGTCTGACCTATATCGCAGCTGGTGTACCTGCTCCTTTAATCGGCGGTTTTCTTACTGACTATATGGCAAAACGTGATGCACGCTGGCGTGCTTGGATTCCAGCTATTGCAATTATTATTGCCACTGTGGCGCTTTGGTTTTGCGTAATGGCAGATAGCCTTCAGGCTTTTCTCTCCTATTTTGTAATTGCCTATTTCGTTTTTATGATTCCACAAGGCGCTACATTATCTGTACTACAATCTTCACTAGGTGCCGGCGAGCGGGCTGTGGGGTCTTCGCTCGCCTTAATGGTCAATAGTTTAATGGGTGCGGCGCTAGGCCCGCTATTGGTCGGAATGTTAAGCGACTCTCTGGCGATCGAGTATGGTGTTAAGTCACTTAATTATGCGTTAATGATCGTTTGTATTGTGGGGTCGGTCATATGTTCCATTTGTTATCTTTGGACAGCACAGGCAATGTCAGCCGAACTTGAACCAGACATCGAGCC
>JAPKEJ010000007.1 GCA_028822155.1 Porticoccaceae bacterium | reverse complement strand
ACCTGTGACCCTCGCCTTGTAAGGGCGATGCTCTACCAGCTGAGCTAACCACCCCCTGAGAGAGCGACGCATTCTACCGAACTGGGGGTGACTGTCAAACATTTTCTGAGCCTATATACATATCAGCTTCACAGCCCTAATATACCGACCTAATTCACGATATTTTATTGAACAAAAATGCAGATTTATAAAGAGTTTAGTATTGAGGCCGCTCATCGGCTTCCCAATGTCCCAGAAGGGCACAAGTGTGCTCGGCTGCACGGTCATTCCTTTCAGGTGGCAATCCATGTTGAGGGGCCTGTTGGCGAGCAAACAGGTTGGATAATGGATTTTGGTGATATTAAGGCGGCTTTTGCGCCCATCTATGAGCAACTAGATCATCACTACCTAAATGATGTGGAGGGCCTAGAAAACCCGACCAGCGAAAATTTGGCTATATGGATATGGACTCAGTTAAAGCCAAGGCTACCTCTTTTAAGCACTATTAAAATAAAAGAGACCTGCACCAGTGGTTGTGTTTACAGCGGCTAATGACCTAGTTTAGCTCTAGTTGTCCGGAGTCTTTCCCAGAGCAATAAACCTAGCATAATTGTTACTGGAAATAGACAACCTATCAGTATCTGTTGCCAGCTAAGCAAGTTCAAAGCCCAGCCGGCGGAAAGCGCTGCAGTTGCTTGAAATGAAAAAACAGTGAAATCATTGATCGCCTGAGCTTTGAACCGATCCTGTTCGGGGTGGGTACTGGGTAATAAAGTGGTGCCGCCAATAAACAAGAAATTCCAACCTACGCCTAGCAAGATCAATTGCCACCAAAAACTGGTAACGCTGGTGTTTGAAAAGCCAATGGCAATTGTTGTGCAATAGCAAAGTAGTCCGACAAGCATCATTCCTCTAATGCCTATATAACGAAATAGAAGTGGTGCAATAAACGAGGGTAAAAACATAGCGGCAATATGACTTTGAATAACCCACTTTGTGTCTAACAGAGAGTGGCCATGAAAGTGGTGCATGCTGATGGGCGTTCCGGTCATTACGAAGGACATAATGACGTAAGCGATGGCGCCGCTTGATAGCGCAAGGAAAAAGGTTGGGTTGGCTAGCAGGACCATGGCAGGCGTTTGGGTCTGCGTCGCTGCAACCAATGTTTGCGGCGCGGGTTTGTATAGCCTTAGGGCTAATGCCGACATCCCTATACAGGCTATGGCCAGAGCAAAAGAGCCTTGGTAATCGACTGTCGACATTTGTCTGCCGAGAATGGCTAATTCAGGACCTATGAACGCTGCGATAATGCCCCCTCCCATAACAATTGAGGCTGCTGTAGCGTGGTTGTCTTCAGAGACTGACTCCATAGCTGCAAAGCGACCTTGCATAAGTGCTGCACTTAGGACGCCTAAGATAAAAGAGGCGAAACAAAAGAGGGTAAAGCTAGCTATTTGCAAGGCAACTATGGCGATAAGGCAGCCTAAGACGCCGACTGACATAAACCAAAATAGGGCGATTTTGCGGCCTAATTTGCGCATTAACTGAGTTGCGGGAACAACGGCAATCGCGGTGCCGCAGATCATCAACGCAATAGGGGCGGTTGCCCAGCTTGGCGAAGGCGCTAGTTGAGCGCCTATAAGCGAGCTTGCCAGTGCCATCAATGGCATGACTGAGCCACTTAGGGCGCAGCTTACGCAGAGTATCCAGACATTTTTAAATGTTCGGTCGAAGATGATATTGATTAGGCTGACTCCTATAAAGATGAATGAGCAGCTTTATGTGTCCAAGCATAAACTAATTTATTCTAATCTGCTGAAGCTTTCTGTGCCTCCTTGGCATGAACTCTTGTATAATTGACAGCCAGCAATAGCTGCAATCATTCTTTATTTGGCGTAAATCTATGGTAACTGTCGGCACGTTTAACCAACTTCAAGTTGTCAAAGAGGTAGATTTTGGCGTCTATTTAGACGGCGATGATCTGGACAGTATTTTATTACCGAAGCGTTATGTGCCAGAAGGTTGTGAAATAGGCGATTGGGTAAGTGTGTTTTTATATTTTGATTCAGATGATCTGTTGATTGCGACTACAGAGACTCCCAAGGCTGAAGTTGGTAGCTGCGAGATGCTAACGGTGGTTGACATTAATCATGCGGGCGCATTTATGGATTGGGGGCTACCCAAAGACTTGTTAGTACCCTACAACGAGCAGCAAAAGCCTATGGAGGTTGGATACTCTTATGTGGTCCATGTGTTTCATGACCAACAGTCAGATCGTATCGCCGCGTCGACAAAATTAAGTCATCATTTGGATGAAACGCCAGTTTGGCTTAAGCCTCGTCAGGCAGTTAACTTACAAATTGCTGGGCGCACCGATTTAGGCTACAAAGCCATCATCGATGGGAAATATCTTGGGCTTATCTTTCGTGCCGATGCCTATCGACCATTAAAGATTGGCGAGCGACTTCCTGGGTTTGTTAAGGCCGTTCGTGATGACGGGAAAATTGATCTATTAATATCGCAAGCTACGCTGCAAGGCGATCATGATTTGTCTGAGCAAATTATTCAGTATTTAACCGAGCAGGGTGGGCAATCTGCATTAACGGACAAAAGTGACCCTGAGGCTATTCATCGTGCATTTAAGGTTTCTAAGAAAAAATATAAGCAAGCCTTAGGTACCCTGTATAAAAGTAAAAGAATTGTAATCTCTACAGACAAAATTGAGCTCGCTTAGTCACAGAAAACCTACGCCGCGCGCTATTTTATAATTTTTTTTTATGGATTGTCATTTCTTGAATAAGCCCCTACTCCTATATCAAGTCAGCCAGTCTCTCACAGATATATTAGCCTGAGAGTAAGTGCAATAAACAACTCATAATAAATAGTTATTAATGCATTTGCTTTTTTAATTTGTATGAGGGCTCTGACTAAGACACCATCTATCTGTAGTAGATGTAAATTTGAAGGCCAGATTAGGCATAAAAAATATAAAACTGGTGGTATTAGTGATATGGTTAACGATCATTGTGCGCTATGCATCACATGTGACGTTGAATTTTAATTTTATTAGGGGAGAAACATATGTTTCGTAAGACAAAAGTAAACCGAGCAGTAGTTTCAGTTATCGCGGCAGGTTTTGCAGCTACTGGCGCAAGTTTGGCGGCGGCTCAGATCGAAGAAGTCATCGTAACTGCCACAAAAACTTCAGCAAGTACTCAGGATATTCCAATTGCCGTTTCTGCTATAACCTCAGAAAAACTGGATCAAATGGGTATTTCAAATTTTGAAGATTACCTTATCCAACTACCTGGCGTAACAGCTGGTGGTAGCGGTCCAGGTCAAAATACAATTTACATTCGTGGTGTAGCATCTACCACTCCGGCTATTTCTATTGCTGGTGTCGCAGGTTTGGCGCCTAACGTTGCTTTTTATCTTGATGAGCAGCCATTGGCACAGCCTGGCCGTAACCTTGACGTTTATGCAGCTGATTTAAGTCGTGTTGAGGTTCTAGCTGGACCCCAGGGCACTTTATTTGGTTCAAGCTCTCAAGCTGGTACTGTTCGTTTAATTACCAACAAGCCTGATCCTTCTGAAGCTTATGGTAAGTTGAAGATGGGTTTTTCAACCATCAATAATGGTGGCACTAATAATAACTTCGAGGCAATGTACAACTTGCCCGTTAGCGACAAAGTAACCTTGCGTGGTGTTGTTTATAGCGATGACAAGGGTGGTTATATCGATAACGTTCATGGATCGCGTACGGTAGAAGAAAGTGCTCGTTTCCGTATGGAAGGATTTGTGCGTACTAATGGTGTTCCTGTTAGCGCCGCTCGTACGGGTTTCCAAGGTACTGGAGTTGATGCGGATGGTAATGGCTATGTTGACATGCCAGGTGTTACTTTTATTGCTGCGGATAATACGGCTCTTTTAGAAGAAGATTTTAACCAATCTAAATATACCGGTGCTCGACTGAGTGCTTTGATTAGCTTGAGCGATGATTGGGATCTTTTGCTTTCACACACTACTCAAGAGCTTGAAGCAGACGGTGTTTTCTTCGCCGACCCTAATCTAGGTGACCTTGAGATCCAAAGCTATATTGATGATTCATTGAAAGATGAGTTTGATAACACAAGCTGGACTCTAACCGGCCGAGTTGCTGGTTTAGATGTTGTTTATACCGGTGCTTATACTGAGCGAACTGCTGATCAGAATATTGGCTATTCAGATTATATGTTTGTAGGACAGTATCTGCCTTACTACATATGTGATTACTCAGTGACTTATGGCGATGGAACAGGTACCTGTTATGAGCCAAATATGTCAGCGCCTAGCCACTCAGAAACTGAAGTGTCGACTCATGAGATTCGTATAACAACAGATCAAGACAAGCGTACTCGTCTGACTGCTGGTGCCTTCTTTAGTGAGACTACTCTGCAAGAGCGCGTTAGCTTCACTTATCCTGGCAGCATTAAGGCTCAGGGTTGGGCTGGAGCAGGTTCTGGTCCTGGTTTCGCAAGTCCTAACTACTCATACAGTGACGGATACCTGTCATCCAATGACCCTTATGCCCCAGGCGAGATATTCCGTAACGATATTGAGCGGACTGATGAACAAATGGGTGTGTTCGGCGAGTTGAGCTATGACATTAGCGACCAACTTTCTGTGACAGTAGGGGCTCGTTACTATGATATCGAGATTGACTTTGATGGTAGTGCTGCAGGCTCGTTCTACAACTTCTGTGGTAGCACGAACCCAGCTTGTGTAGATGCACAGGTGTTTGGTACTAACATTGCGACTCTCTACGGTGGCGAAAACCCTACCTCGGGGATCGATAAATCCACAGCCGATGGAACTATCTTTAAGTTCACAGCCTCTTACACACCAACTGAAGACATGCTGCTTTATGCAACAGTTTCTGAAGGTTTCCGAGCTGGATTCTTAAACCGCCCCGGTGGTTATACTAGTAAAGATGGTCTCTACACAGTTCCTTATGCGTTTGACACTGATGACATGATGAACTTCGAGGCCGGTTGGAAAGCTGATATGATGGACGGGCGGATGCGTTTCAATGGTAGTGTGTTTATGGCTCAGATTGATGGACTACAAACAACTATCTTTGATCCAAGTATTGCTAACTTGTTCTTCTCTGATAACGCCGCAGATGCCGAAGTTACTGGCCTAGAGGCTGACTTAATTTGGGCACCTGAGAGTGTTGAAGGTTTAACAATCAGCGCTGGTTTGTCAATTCTTGATACTGAGATAACTAAAACGCTAACGACGTCTAAAGATGTTGTTGCTGGTGATTCCTTGGCTTTCGCTCCTGAGCGTCAAGCGAATATTCAAGCGCGTTATGAGTGGCAGACCGACTCTGGTATGACAGCTCATATTATGCCGCATCTTGCTCACTCAGCTTCTGCTTATAGTGATATCATCCGAATCAACCGTGACCGTATGTCGGGTTGGACCATGTTGGGTCTGACAGCGGGTGTAACGACTGATACTTGGGGAGCAGAGCTATTTATTGACAACCTCACCGATGAGCGTGCTGAATTAGCGCGTAACTACATTAATGATAGAGAGCGTGTTTCATATGCAAGACCCCGTACTATGGGTGTGCGTATGACCTATAACTTCTAAACATTGTAAAGTAGTTTAAAAAGCTAGATCATAATGCCCCTTTCGAGGGGCATTATTTTTATACGGAGAAATAAATTGGTCGATAAATTGGTACCAGGCGGCAGTGTCGGTGATGAGTTGCTGGAGGGGATTAAAGGTCTTTTACAGTCTGGTAGTTTTGCCAAGGCTGAACAACAGCTGTTGGATGTCGTGGCAGTAGAACCAGACCACGAAGAAGGGCTATACATGCTGGCAGTATGCCAGCGCTACTTGAAAAAATATTCGGCTGCTCTAAGTAATCTTGATCGGTTAAAGGGCCTAGTCGCTGACCACAGTCGCGGCCATCAAGAAACGGGCCATGTTTTTAGAGCAATGAACAAAGCAGACGCGGCACTTAACGCCTATAGTCGGGCTACACAAATAAATCCGGCCCTGTTCGCTAGCTTTAGAGCGCAAATCGAGATTCTTTCAGCTACCGGCAGAGATTCGTTTACCGGACCGTTAAAACAGCAGTTGGCGTCGCTAGAGTCTCTACCAAAAGTACTGGTTGTTGTCATGGATCTCATTGCTCATGGCAAGTTGGTCAAAGCTGAGCAGTTGTGTAAAGAGTTTATGCAAAAAGTACCTCGTCATATTGAAGGTATGCGCCTGTTGGCTGATATTGGAAATCGACTGGGAGTTCTAGAAGATGCAGAGTTCTTACTAGAGAGTGCTCTCGAATTTTCACCAGAAAGTACACAGGTGCGAATTGACTATATTCAGGTGCTTAGAAAACGGCAAAAACATGAAGAAGCCCTTATGCAGGCCAAAATTCTACTGGAGAAAGATCCAAAAAACCCACAGTTTCAATCGGTTTTTGCTATTGAGTCTATGCAGTCTGGCGACTATGACACTGCCTTAGAAGCCTTCGATTCTGTTTTAGCGATCATACCTGAAGACCCTGTAACCCTCACATCTCGAGGTCATGCATTAAAAACGAGAGGGCAAACTGATGAGGCAATTGACTCTTACCGCCGTGCGATCAAAAAGTATCCGGGCCACGGAGAAGCATATTATTCATTAGCTAATCTAAAACTTTTTAGCTTTAGTGACGAAGAGTTAGCGACGATGGAGGTCCAACAAATTAATCTTGGTATCTCGCACATGAGTCGTGTTTATCTCAACTTTGCCTTGGGTAAGGCCTATGAAGACAAGGGTCTTTTTGAAAAATCTTTTGAGCACTATGAGCGAGGGAATGCCTTCAAAAAGGCTCAAAGTCGTTACAAATCTAAAGAATTAACCGATGAGTTCCATGCCCAAGTTGAGGTATTTGATGAGAGCTTTGTTGCTGTTAACGTCGGTGCTGGATGTGACGCGCCAGATCCTATCTTTATCGTCGGTCTGCCAAGGTCAGGATCTACCTTGTTGGAGCAAATCCTAGCGTCACATAGTCAAGTTGATGGGACCATGGAATTACCTAATATGCTTTCTTTAGCTCAAAAATTACGCCGTGGCGAACGAATGAGTGCGACAAACCATTACCCAGCGGTGCTAAAAACCTTAGAGTCTGAAAAGTTTGAAGAATTTGGTGAGACATTTATCAAAGAAACACGGGTCCATAGAGGCTCAGCGCCATTTTTCATCGATAAAATGCCAAATAATTTCAGGCACATCGGATTGATAAATTTGATGCTTCCCAATGCTAAGATTATCGATGCTCGCAGACATCCAATGGGATGTTGTTTCAGTGGATTTAAACAGCTTTTTGCTGAAGGCCAAGAGTTTACCTATGGCCTTGATGAGGTTGGGACCTACTACAAAGACTATGTTGATCTTATGGATCACTGGGATAAGGTGTTACCTGGCAAAGTGTTACGCGTTCAATATGAAGACGTTGTCGCTGATCTTGATACTCAGGTGAGACGCATACTCGACTACTGTGGACTTGACTTTGAAGAGAGCTGTATTAGTTTCTATGAAAATGAGCGCTCAGTGCGAACACCAAGTTCAGAGCAGGTACGCCAGCCCATTTATCAAGATGGCGTGGAGCAATGGAAGAATTTTGACGAATTTTTAGATCCACTTAAAGAGGCCCTAGGCCCAGTGTTAGATCGATACCCCATTTAATCAACAACCCTAAAGAATTGGCAAGACCAGGAGACGTAAGATGGCTGACGTGATAATGACACGACAAGAAATACAGGTGATAGTTGAGCAAGGACTCGAAGCCAACGGCTGTAATAAAGAAAATGCAGCTGCTGTGGCTAGAACTATTTCTGCAGCCGAGCTTGATGGCTGTGCTGCTCATGGTCTTTTCCGTATGCCAGGTTATGTCGCGTCTCTACGGAGTGGCAAGGTTAATGGCAATGCTCAACCAACAGTCTCGCGAATATCACCAGGAGTGGTTAAAGTGGATGGCGATCATGGCTATGCGCCACTAGCGCTAGAGATGGGTCGACAGACGCTTATTGATGCGGCTCGAGAGAACGGTATAGCGGCCATGGCACTGGTTAATGTGCATCACTTTGCAGCGCTATGGGTGGAAGTAGAGCCCATTGCCGAAGCAGGGTTGGCAGCGATGGCTTTTACAACTTATAAGCCAGCAGTAGTTCCCGCTGGGGCTAAGGAGCCACTATTTGGTACAAATCCAATGTGCTTTGGCTGGCCTCGCGGTGAGCAGGTGCCACTTGTCTTTGATCAGGCCTCAGCGTCAATGGCCCGTGGTGAAGTGATGATCGCTGCTCGTGATGGTCATCCTGTCCCTCTAGGGACCGGAGTTGATGCCGATGGAGTACCAACTACTGACGCTGATAAAATTATTAATGGAGGTGCTTTACTGCCATTTGGAGGTCATAAAGGTTCAACCATTGCGATGATGATAGAGCTTTTGGTCGCAGGTTTAACGGGCCAAGATTTTAGCTTTGAAGCTCAGAAAAATGATAACAATGATGGCGGCCCACCCAACGGTGGCGAGTTTATGCTGGCCATTGATCCTAATCGATTTGGTGATGCTGATAATTGGTTGAAACATTCAGAATCCTTCTTGCAACTACTGGGTGGAATGGAGGGTGCTCATATACCGGGTAATCGACGGTATGCCAATCGAGAGAGGCATGCAGTTGAGGGTATTTCGGTTAAAGAAGCAGTCCACGCTAAGTGCTTGGAATTCACTCAGGCTACAGAGTAGGCCTGTGCTATAAATTGGCCGTTAGTCTGAGTCCGCATCATTAGGCGTAGATAGTCCCAGACGGCTTATTTGACTGGGCAATTCGGCAATAACTGTTTCAATCATAGCCTCTGCGGCCGGCGAGAGGGTCCACTCGTTGCGGGTAATCAAGCATATGTCGCGTTTTTCGGCTGGCATTAACAGTCTAGATACAAGTTCACCCGTTTCTCTAGGAATGGCGAGAGAGGGCAGGATACTTACGCCTAGGTTAGATTTAAGCATGGCTATTAAGGTTGTAATATTTGGAAAATCAAACTTCGATGGTCCCAAGGATTGTCGGGAGTGCATTGTTTTAGTGATGCCAGTGTCTAGGAAGGTCTCGTTAGCAAGTTCATTCCAGTGAATTGGGCCAGTGCTAGCAGCCAAATAGTGATCACGGTGGCAGGCTAGTTCCAAATTATCAGCGAACAATGGCCGAAAGTTCAGAAGTTTATTTTGTTGCCAGATACTACCAATACCAAAGTCTACTTCGTTACGTTCGACCTTTTGTTGTACGCCTCTAGAGGTGTCGTCGTTTAAAAGTAAATTTATTCCCGGGAAATTGGTAGAAAATGTCTTGATAATCGGTGGAAGTAAGTTTGTTGCTACCGAGGGAACGATCGCCATGCTGATGTTTCCAACTCTCCTCTCTGCAGTAGCTTTTAAGTCTGATATGGCCGTATCAAAGTCCCGCACTAAGCGTTCTGCAATAGGAATAAAATTCTCTCCTTCTGCCGTTGGAGTGACTCTTCGCGTGGTTCTGTCCAGAAGTCTCAAACCGATGAAGTTCTCCAACTGCTTCACGGCTAAGGTGATTGCAGGCTGCGTTCTAGAGAGTTCCTCTGCCGCTTTGTTAAAACTGCCATAGCGGGCAACAATAACGAACGTTCTGAGATGTTTTAGGGTGATATTAAGGTATTTCATTACGGCACCTTTTGATTGTCTTAGTATAAGAATGAAGCGCGGCACTGGATGGCTATATATTAGTCAAGTTTATATATCTATATAAATTTGTAAATAGATTTATTATTTGGGCGCGTTAATATAGTCTTCAAATAACTATCACTGGATACTCAGTTAATATTTTTGCAAGGGGAAAGACATGAGCGGTGACGTTTATCGTAACTACATTAATGGCCAATGGCTGGAAGGCCAGAAGATAACTACAAATCTAAATCCATCGGATACCAGTGATGTTGTGGGCCAATATGCAAAAGCCGACGCAGATGATTGTGTTGCTGCCATTGCTTCCGCTAACAAGGCCTTTGATAGCTGGTCTCAAAGTGCTTTGGAAGCTCGCAAAGCTATACTCGACATGATCGGTGATGAGCTGATTGAGCGCAAAGAAGAGATTGGTGCCATTTTGGCCCGAGAAGAAGGTAAAACCTTAGCCGAAGGCATTGGCGAGGTGGGCAGATCAGGGCAGTTTTTCCAGTATTACGCTGCTGAGGTCTTGCGTTTAATGGGAGAGAATACCGCGTCGGTTCGTCCTGGGATAGACGTGGAGGTGCACCGTGAGCCGCTCGGGGTGGTTGGGATCATTACACCATGGAACTTTCCTATGGCGGTTGCCGCATGGAAAGTTGCACCAGCTCTTGCTTATGGTAACTGCGTTGTACTTAAGCCTGCTGAGCTTGTGCCAGCCAGCGCTTGGATTTTGGCTGAGATTATTAGCCGTAGTGGCTTACCGGATGGTGCATTTAATTTGGTCATGGGCTCGGGTCGTGAGGTCGGTGAAAAATTGACTAGCTCTGCTGGAGTCGATGCCATTACCTTTACTGGTTCAGTTGATGTTGGCCGTCACATTGCGCGCAATTGCATTGAAAATATGTCTCGAATACAACTTGAAATGGGCAGCAAAAATGCGCTGGTTGTTCTCAACGACGCCGACCTGCAGTCCGCTGTAGACTGTGCTGTTGCGGGAGCTTATTTTGGTACAGGACAAAAGTGTACCGCGTCGTCACGGATTATTGTTGAATCAGGAATACATGATGAGTTTGTCAGCAAAATGACTGAGGCGATGGGTAAACTGGTGGTAGGCAACTCGATGACCCCAGGGGTTCATATAGGCGCGGTAGTTGACGAGCGACAACTCCTTCAAAACCTTAAGTATGTCGAATTAGCCAAAGAAGAAGGCGCCGAATTAGTCCAGGGCGGAGAGAGATTGCACCTTGAAACCGACGGCTACTTTATGTCGCCGGCGTTGTTCATCAATACCAGTAACGAAATGCAAATTAATCGAGATGAAGTGTTTGGCCCCGTTGCCTGTGTGATCAAAGTTGACAGCTATGAAGAGGCCTTAGAGGTTTCCAATGATTCTGATTTTGGCTTAACCTCAGGAATCATGACGACTTCTCTTAAGTATGCGAGTCACTTTAAGCGTCACTCCAAATCAGGATGTGTGATGGTTAATTTGCCGACTGCAGGGACTGATTACCATGTGCCATTTGGTGGACGAAAGTCGTCTAGCTATGGTCCAAGGGAGCAAGGTCAGTATGCGAGGGACTTTTATACCATTATCAAAACCAATTACAGCAAGCCGTACTAGGCTAATGTTAGTTGGGCGTTAAAGGGGGATTCAATGCGTAAAGATATGCTCATGATCGATGGTTTGCAGTACGTTAACTGGAATCGTCAACTGTTTGAAGATGCTCAGCAGAGTGGTGTGCATTGTATTCATGTGACTATTGCCTATTGGGAAAATATTCGTGAGACCCTAGAAAATATAGGAACTTGGAATCGTCATTTCATTAACCACAGTGATCTCATTATGCCGGTCCACCAAGCGCGAGATATTCTCGATGCTAAGCGCCTAGGTAAAGTTGGTATTGTTTTCGGTTTCCAAAATTGCTCGCCTATTGAAGACGACGTCAAGATGGTTGAAATTCTCCATCAGTTAGGCGTGCGCATTATGCAGTTGACTTACAACAACCAGAGTTTGTTGGCGACAGGGTGCTACGAAGAGAAAGACGGTGGCGTCACACGGTTTGGCAAGCAGGTTATTAAAGAGATGAACCGGGTGGGTATGGTCATTGATATGTCTCACAGTGCAGAAAAATCAACTCTAGAGACGATTGAGTTGTCAGAGCGCCCCATCGCCATTACTCACGCCAATCCAAGCTTTTTCCATGCAGCATTGCGCAACAAGTCTGATGCGGTGATTCGCGCCATTGGCGAGTCAGAGGGAATACTTGGCTTTAGCATGTATCCGTTTCATCTAAAAAATGGGCCTGACTGTACCCTTAAAGAATTTTGCCAAATGATTGGTCAAACAGTTGGAATGATCGGTATTGACCGTGTCGGGATTGGTTCTGACCTGTGCCTTAACTGGGACTATAAAGTACTGGAATGGATGCGCAGTGGGCGCTGGACGACCAGTGTTGATCATGGTGAAGGTTCTGCAGAGCGACCTGCTTGGCCCGATCAACCCAGCTGGTTTAGCGGTACTAAAGACCTTTACGTAGTAGCTCAAGGTTTGTCCGATCAAGGTTTTAACGATGATGACATCGCTAAGGTTATGGGTGAAAACTGGCTGTCGTTTTTTGAAAAATCATTCTCGAGTAAGTCTGCTATCCTCGTCGAAAATTGACTTACTAATAAGTAAGGTCTGTACTGAACCAGACTAATAGAGAAAACGTAATCTTCTGATAAACTTATGTTTTCCACACTTAAATTGTAACCGGGCTAACTCAATTAATTGGCGAAAAATTCATGCGCAAAGGCTCTTACCAGACGCACAATTCTGATGACTTGACTGTTTTGCAGATGCGGCCTGCCAGTCAGGTTATGCAGCTAGAGCGTCTGGGTAGCTTTCATCAATCGCGCCTCAGCTTTATGCGCACATTAGTGCGCCGCATGGTAGCTGAGAACTGGCAGATCAGTAGCTCGGTATTTGATCTCGACGAGCATGGTTATGGCACCGTGGTCTATCAGGTCGAGGCCAAATACGGCACTTTTAGCTATGTTCTGTTCTCTCATCATCTGGATCCAGAAAATCGAAATGATCGGGTTATAGCCGATCAGTGGGATTTGACCATGGCACTCTGCGAAGGGACGGTGGATACTGAACAACTCGATTTTTTACGCAACAATGTACCCAAACAGGAGGCGGGCCGAGTCGACTCTAGGGTGCTAGTTTTATCGCGTGCTAACCGCAGTGCGCGCACCTTTGAGTATGTGGTTAATGAGTTGGCTCATGGCCATCAACCGAATGTCGATTTGATTGCCGAAGTGGGTTATCTATACCGAACTACTGCAGCCTACGGTAGTGGTAAGTTGGGTATGGCGGATTGGGAAAAAGTTTGGACCAAGCACCGCGACTTCGCCCGACCCTTTGCCGCAGAGATGTTCACCTGTTACATGCTGCGCCATTTCAGTATGCAGCAGGCGGACTATTTAGCCTCGCAGCGGGCGCCAAAAAGCGCGGTGGTTCTCCATGAAGATATCAAACGCTATATAGGTATTGGCAATTCCACCGGTCTGGGTATGGCGCCATTTTTAATTAATCATCCGCTATTAATCAATCAGTGGATTGAAATGCGTGAAACTGCATTAGCCACAGTTGTTGACGCCAGTGCGGCCGGTGTTGATGAAGCCACACTGGCGCGTTTGGACACAGCAACGCAGCGTGTTATTCAGCATCTAAGTGAGATTGTCACCGCAGATGAGCGACAAAGTAACGCCAATGTGCTGCTGCGAGAAGAATTACAGTTGCTTCACCTATGGCTACAAGAACAGGGCGCAGTGCTAGCGAGTAGCCATCACGTGTGGGCGTCTCTCATTCAGTATGCTGAGCAGCATTGGTGTATAGAAACTCAAGAAGTGATCAATACACTGCTAATTGAACTATACCCAGCGTTGGTTGACGGCTTGGAAGAGCATATGTGGGTGGACGAATCACATGAAGTAACCCCTGAAATGGAAGTCGCTGAGCTGTTAGAGGTTATTGAAGATAAATATGATTGGGCCTTAGCTATAGATTTCAGCAAGTGCGAGTCTATGGGGGCATTTTGGTATCGCTCTGAAGAGAAAATGGAGCCACGTCTGGGCCAAACCAATATTGATATGGGTATAGAAAAAGAGATGCCTCTCGGTATTGGTCGCCGGGTACGTGAGTGTTACGACCGAATCTATGACTATAATCAGGATCGCCCGAAGCAGAATGTAGCGCATTTTATAATGCACAACCCGACCTATAGTGGCATTGTTGCCCGTATTCAAACCATGGCCCAGAGTCGTTACGGCGATATCCGTGAAAATTTGGTGCACACAGATGTGATGCCAATTCATCTACTGCGCTGCAAATTGTCATTTTTTGGGGTCAGTAAATTTGATCCCCGCTCACGCCTTTGGGTGCGCAACACGATGTTCCAGGGTGCTCCGCTGATCAGTGATTTTGGCAAACTACTTTCCGATGATTGGCAGTTTCCTGTCAAACCTGCATTGAAGTCTGGATAAGCAGTATGAAAGTATCCAAGAATGAATTAACGGCTTCCTTAAAGAAGGCATTTGAAGCGTTGGGATTCCAACCCGGAGACTATTATGATGCTGCGGACATGGTAGTGTGGCTAGAGACCCATGGTTTTGATGGCTTTGACCGGTTACTGGCGGCCTTGGCTTACTTAAATACCACCGCGCCTATCCATGCCGACCTAGTGCAAGAAGATGCGCATAATTCTGTGCTGGATGGCAGAGGTACTTCTGTTTTGTTGTGCGGCAGTGAAGCGGTCGACCTGATTAGATCCCAGGTAATACAGGGTTCTAGCGCAGGATTAGAAATTATTAATTGTTATAACCGGACATTTATCATAGAGCGGCTGGTCAAAGCAGCGCGCCGTAATTTCGCGTTCATTGCCTATTGGCGGCAGCTTGATTACTGCGTAAAAGTGTCTATTACAGCGGTTTCCGAGCTTCCCGAGTATCAGACCTTTAAAATGATTGACGTCTTTGATCGGCAATCGTTAAGAATCTTTTGTGGCCCGGATTTAGAGGCTATTGAAAAGCAATATGGTGAGCAGCTAGAGTTCGGCACCTTAGTTGAAAATTACCCTAAGGCAAAAATGGCCGACTGTTACAGAAATTCAGTAGAGCAGGGTATAGAGATAGACCAGGCGCTTTGGAAAACTCTCGATGACTTGGTCGCCAAAATACTGGTTGAATCCACCGCAGACTCCAGAGCGGGTGCGGGAGATTAAGTTAGCCCAATATTAATGCCTTAGTCCGCCGTGACTGTCTCACTCTCTGCTTGGCTGATTAACCAATAGCGAAAAGCCTCAACATGAGGATGAATATGCTGATTAACTGGTGTGGCTAGGAAAAAATTTTCCGATGAGGCAATAGATTCATCAAAAGGCGCAACTAACCTTTCACTATCTACCATATTGGTTACCAGAGAGGTACGTCCTAGCATGATGCCATGGCCCAGTGCGGCCATTTCCATGGTAGTTATCGATGAGTCAAAGTGAATTCCCTGAGAGGGGTCAACACTGTAATAACCAAATTGGTTTAGCCAGAAAGCCCAGCCTTCTTCGTAGCCCATAACATGTAAGAGAGTATGATCAGATAATTGTCTGGGCTTTGTGGGCGGATCTTCTGGCGACACTTCACCACCGACCAGTTCGGGGCTGCATACGGGAAATAGTTCATCCCAGGTGAGTTGATTACTGGTATAACCTGGCCAAATTCCTTTGCCATAGCGAATTTCTACATCGGCATCTTTGTCTGCATCACCAATCCAAATATTACTGGTAAAACGCAATCCTATTTCTGGATGTTGCTCTCGAAAACTTGATAATCTAGGGGCTAACCATGTGTTAAAAAACACCAAATTAACTTTAACCGTAAGCGTCCGGCTACGCTCTTTACCAAAAACTTCGTCGGTGATCATCGCTAGGCGTTCAATTGATTCACGCACTCCTGGAATGTAGGACTGACCCGCGTCGGTAAGCTTTAATCCTCTAGGTAATCGCTTGAATAGTGAGGTGCCGAGTTGAGCCTCGAGACCCTTAATTTGTTGGCTTATAGCGGCTTGAGTCATATGCAGTTCCGCGGCAGCCTGAGTAAAGTTAAGGTGCCGAGCGGAGGCTTCGAATGCGCGCAACCAATTTAATGGAGGAAGTCTTTTTTTCATTACAATTATCTCTTAATCTTAACTCGACATGCTGTCGGCGCCGTCAATCAACGATCCTAGCTTAATAGCCGCTGTGTGCAGAATATCACTATAGCTTATTAATTCATCTAGACTTTTTCTAACCACCGGCGCATGAATAAACAGGCAAGCACAAAGTCTTTGTTCGCTGTCCAAAACTGGGACCGCACAGCCGACCATACCGTCTACAAATTCTTCATTATCTGTACTAATATTACTGGCCTTTATTGTTAAAAGGCTTTTTTCGAGATAGACGGGATCAATAATAGTATTACGGGCATACTGATTTAAAGGTAAATGGCTAATAATTTTCTGACGGCGCTGCTTAGGTAGTGAGCTCAGGTACAGCTTGCCGCTAGCAGTGCACCAAACGGGTGTATGACTACCCACTTGCAGATTAAGCTGCAGCGGCCAGTCTGATTGCACTCTATCGTAATAAACCATTTCGCTGCCATTAGGGATGGCAATACCGCATGTTTCGCCAATTTGCTCGGTTAACTGCTCAAGAATTGCCCTACGCACCGCACTAAATCGTTCGCTGTGTAAGACACCCCAGGCGACACCGTGCATTCGCTCACCAGGAATAATTAAACCTCGCATGTTGGTTTGCAAAAACCCATCATCTTCCAGTTGATTGAGAAGCCGGTGGATACTTGGTTTTGGGATATCCAATAGAATGGCCAGATCAGCTGGCGACAGGGGCCGCTCGGCTTTGGCCACAGCTTCAATAATCACCATTACTCTGGCGATAGCGGACCCTTTTTCTCTCCCATTAGCAGTCATGAGTACCCTAGTCTTAGCTTAGTGTTGGCATCGAGAATTGAGCACCTTCTCTAACGCCGGCAGATGGCCAGCGCTGAGTGATGGTCTTGCGTTTGGTGTAAAAGCGAACACCATCGGGGCCATAGGCATGCAAATCACCAAACAGTGATCGTTTCCAACCACCAAAGCTGTGATAGGCCACAGGGACAGGCAGCGGGATGTTAATGCCTACCATGCCCACCTGGATATGGTCGGAGAAGTATCTTGCTGCTTCACCATCGCGGGTAAAGATGCAGGTGCCATTACCATATTCATGCGCATCAATGAGGTCCATTGCTTGCTGCATTGAGTCGACACGAACGACCTGTAGTACCGGACCAAAAATTTCTGCGTCGTAGCTGTCCATATCAGTGGTAACTCGGTCGATCAGTGTTCCGCCAACATAGAAGCCATTTTCATAACCATCAACATTTAAAAGTCGTCCATCAACCACGATGTCTGCGCCCTGTTCTTCGGCGCTGTCGATGTATCCAAACACCTTTTGCTGATGTTGTTTTGTAATCACGGGTCCAAAATCATTGTCAGCATCGTGGCAAGGCCCAATTTTCAGGGTCTTCATCGCCTCTTTCATTTTGCTAACCAATTGATCTGCCGCGACGTCGCCAACAGCTACCGCGACTGACAGTGCCATACAGCGTTCACCAGAAGATCCAAAGGCAGCGCCAAGAAGTTGCGCAACAGCGTTATCCATGTCAGCGTCTGGCATGACAATAGCGTGATTTTTAGCACCACCCAGAGCCTGGCAGCGCTTACCATTAGCATTAGCTGTGGTATAAATATATTCAGCGATAGGAGTTGAGCCAACAAAGCTCACTGCTTTAATGCGATCGTCATTGAGTAGAGTATCTACGGCCTCTTTGTCGCCATTAACTACATTCATAACACCGTCGGGCAGGCCTGCCTCTTTCAAAAGGGAAGCGATAAAAAGTGTCGAGCTTGGGTCACGTTCTGAGGGTTTGAGAATAAAACAGTTACCGCAAACGATGGCCATCGGATACATCCATAGCGGCACCATGGCGGGAAAGTTAAATGGCGTAATACCAGCAACGACGCCCAGAGGCTGGAATTCGCTCCAAGAGTCGATGTTAGGTGCGACATTTTTACTGTGCTCACCCTTTAGTAGTTCTGGTGCGCAGCACGCATATTCTACGTTTTCAATACCTCGCTGTAATTCACCAGCTGCATCATGAGAAATTTTACCATGCTCTTCGCCGATCAATTGGCAGATTTTGTCGGCATTTTGCTCGAGTAAATCCTTAAACTTAAACATGACTCTAGCGCGTTTTATAGCAGGTGTATTACGCCAAGCGGGATAAGCGCTTTGAGCAGCGGTAATCGCTTCCTCGACGGTGGCTTTCGATGCCAAGCCGACCTGTTTGCTGACTTCACCATTGGATGGGTTGAATACATCCTGAGTGCGCTCATTTGCGTCAATTAATTGACCGTTAATTAGATGTCCGACAGTGGCCATTTTGTATTTCCTCGCTATATTAATATTGAATTCGTTAATTTAATTACCAAAGTTTTTTGTACAGTTCGATCATCTCAGCAATGTCGGGAATCCTTGGGTTATTTCCTGGGGAACCTGAGGCTAGCGCTTGAGATGCCATAGTTTCAAGATTGTCAAAAAAGTGTTCACGATCAACACCAAATGCTTTTAATGTGGGCACCTGTAATTCATCATTAAGTGCATATAATTCGCTCATCAGCTTTTGGTTCGCCTGTTCGGTGTTATCACTATAATCAGCTGCGCCTATCGCACGGGCACAGTCAGCATAGCGTTCCGCTGCAGAGGGAATAGAGTACTCAGTTACCGTCGGCAATAACATAGCATTGGATAGGCCATGGGGCACATGATAGAACGCGCCTATGGGTCTACTCATACCATGCACTAAGGCTACAGAGGCATTAGAAAAAGCGACGCCAGCTAAGGTAGACCCCAGCATCATCTGTTCTCTTGCCTCTCTATCACTGCCGTCGTGGAAGGCACGACGCAGATTAGGACCAATCAATTTCATAGCGGCAATGGCCTGAGTATCAGTGTAAGCGCTGGCTTTTTTACTTACATAGGATTCCATGGCATGGGTCAAAGCATCAATGCCAGTGTCCGCGGTGGTGCGCGCGGGTACACTTAAAGAAAGCTCGAAATCGACTAAAGCGGCGGTGGGCATAAACCCTGTGCCTAGACAGAGCATTTTCTCGTCGGTGGTCTCATCAGTAATAATGGTGAACTTAGTCACCTCAGAACCGGTTCCTGCAGTAGTAGGAATGGCAAAAATAGGTAAGCCGGGCTCATTCACAATTCGAGGAAATTTATAGTCGCGCATTTCACCGCCGTAGGTACCAAGTATGGCAATGGCTTTGGCGCTGTCGATGGGACTGCCGCCGCCCAAGGCAATAATTGAATCGTAGTTACCACTGCGAACCTTATCAACTCCCGCTTGAATGGAACTCACAGTGGGCTCGGGGACAGTGTCGTCAAACAGGTCAGCACTTATTTCAACTTCACTTAAACATTCTTTAATACTGTTGGTGTAACCGAGGTGAACCATTATTTTATCAGTCACAATTAGTGGCCGATGTAAGTCCATACCTTTTAGTATGTTGCCGATTTCTTTACTGGCGCCACCGCCTACTTGCAACACCTGCGGCAGAATTATTTTTACTGACATGGTTACTCCGATAATATTTATTTTTTGAAGTCATAAGTGACTTATTTGGTCATCTTATGGCTTTTTTCAATCTCGATAGCTTGTGATGTCTTAATTTATCAAAGGCGTTACTGTAATCTAAAAATGATACGAATCATATTGTTTTTAGCTAATTTGGCTTAATAAATTCTGATTATCCTTCCTTTTTTACGAGACTTGTTTGCGCGCCATAAGAAAAACTATGCCTTTGCATAAATTCAGTAATGGCGGGGCCTACGAAGCATTTTTTTTGTTCCCAGTGATAAAAAAAATGATGCCTTAGGGGCGTTATTTGTTGCTGGCGTCCGATGTTCTTGGTTCTTAAAATCGCGCCCATTGAATAGGGCACTAAATAGCCTGTAAACAGACACCTGAATGTAAATCTTCGGTATGAATGATTTTGCTGTAATAGGAAGAAAATATGAGTAATGAAGTGCGACTGCCACTCGATGGCGTCACCGTGGTGGACTTCGGTCAGCAGATAGCAGGACCAGCTGTCGCCATGATTATGGCTGACTTGGGAGCTACGGTTGTACACGTTGACCCGCCTACTGGACCGCAGTGGAAGCACCAGGCAAATGCAATCTTAAATCGCAACAAACAGTGTCTGACTATTGATTTGAAAAGCTCGATGGGACAAAAACAGGCGATGGAATTGATCGCTAAGGCTGATGTGGTCATTGAGTCTTTTCGTCCTGGTGTAATGCAAAAGCTGGGTATTGATTTTCAAGCCGTTCGTCTGGCACGTCCAGAACTTATTACGTTGTCGATCCCTGGGTTTGCCAGTAATGATGAGCTGCGCAGTGATTGGAAAGCCACAGAAGCGGTAGTGGCGGCCACCGCTGGAGCCTTCACGGACATGGGTTTTAATCGAGTACTTATGGGTCTAAACCCATGCTTTTCACCATTGCCTTTGGCTTCGTCTTACACGACAACCTTGGCTGCAAGCTCCGTTGTGTTGGCCTTAGGTGCTAGAGAAAGATCTGGGTTTGGCGACCATATTGAGGTGCCCGTGATTGCATCGATGATGGAAGGTTTGTCTTATAACTCGTATCAGATTGAAGGGCTGCCCGAGCGCTATAAAACCATGCGTGAAAAAGAAATTGAGTATCGACGGGCTAACAATATAGCCTTTGATTTGAGCTACGACCAACTGCAGGAGTACCTGGATCCCTTTTACCGAACTTACGAGTGTGCCGATGGCCGAATGTTCTATGTGGTTTGTCCATCCCATCGAAAGCATGCCCGACGCTGTTTAGACGCTATGGGTCTTTATGAAGAATTGTTAGCAGAGGGTTTGCCCGATGTTGGCAACCTGCACTTACCTGTTAGCGAATGGGATGCTGAGACCGCGATTGGTGTTTATCCTCTCCCTAAGAAATGGGCTGACATTATCTCGACGAAGATGAAGCTGATCTTTTTGACTAAAACATCAAGTGAATGGGGCGCCATCTTTGGTGAACAGCAGATCCCGGGAGCGCCTCATAGAACGACTAAAGAATGGGTTAATAGTAAGCACTGTAATGAAGCCGGTATTATTGTAGAGGTTGATGACGCAGAGTTTGGCCTAATGAAACAACCAGGACCGATAGCGTGGTTAGATGAGTCAGCTAGCCAAATGTTAGCCCCAAGACCGCGACAGTTTGTCGATTTTGAAACAGCGTTTGCTACATTGTCTTGTGCTTACAGGCCCAGATTAGTCCCAACGGAGCAGGTGATACACGAGCAGTCGGGTTGGTTAGATGGTTTGCGTATATTAGACTTGACTAATGTCATTGCCGGCCCTCATTCAACCGCATTTTTAGGACGCTTTGGGGCACAGATTACCAAGCTAGAGCCAGTTGATCCGATGTATGATCCGCTCATAGGCACATTTTTTACCTTTCAGTCAGACATGGGTAAGCGCAGTGCTCTAGTGGATATTAATTCTAAAGACGGACGTGAGGCTTTTAAGCGTTTAGTGCGTTCGGTGGACTTGGTTGTCATTAATGCTCCCGATCGCCAAATGAAATCGCTTGGGCTCGATCACGATACCTTGCAGGGGATTAACCCCGGGGTATTGTTCTGTCGTCTTGATTGTCTGGGAGGTCCGTCGCTAGGCCATAAAAGCAATTACATTGGCTATGACGATATTGTGCAGGCCAACAGTGGGATTATGAGTCGCTTTGGTGGTCGTGAGACTCCCGAAGAGCATGCTCATCTTGGTACGCTAGATGTGAACTGTGGTTTTGCTGGTGGCCTAGGTATGGCATTGGCGATTTATCATAAGGCGAGAACCGGCGAGGCGAGTCGCGCTCGTACCTCATTGGCGGCGGTAACTAATTTGGCTCAGTTGCCATTTTGTTTTGATTACGCAGGTCTTGAAGAATTCAATGAGCCTTCAGGCCGTGAAGCCATGGGCAATAATGCGTTGTCGCACTTTTATGCTACCGCAGATGATTGGATCTTTCTTGATGCTAGCGTTGGAGATCTGTGTAGTTTAGATAAGATAACAGGCCTACAGGGGATCAATGATACTGCTGATATTCAGGTCTTTCTCACGGTTGCTTTCCAGCAATCGTCTTCTGCAAACTGGATACAAAAACTACATGCTGCCGACGTCGCAGCAGCAGTGCCTCATTCAATTGAGACTCTTAGAGAACAGTACAGTCGCACGGCTGATGGTAAGGTTGGTATAGACCGTGGAAGTTTTGCCTTTTCAATCTATCCTGACCATCCTAGTGGCCACTGTGTTACTCAAATTGACCACTATGCTATTCGACCCACTGTGTCCCGTATTTACTCAGTTAGTCCTGCCGAGGCTCATGGTCATTCAACCCGCGAGGTACTTGCTGGGGTGGGGTATAGCGAGCAACAAATAGATTCAATGCTGGAGAGTGGCGTGGCGGCTCTAGGTTGGGGTTTAACGTATTTGCCTGGGGATAACCTGGGTGAACCAATGCCGCAGTTAGACGGGTTGGTCCGCACAGTTGATACAACAGGTATAGGTTGGGTCGATATGGAGCCTGCCGATGACGATATCTTCATCACATAGGGCACAGCGGCCGTAGTCTCCTGATGCTATGCGCTCTAGCGCGGAGGGTATCCGCGCTAGCTTTTGTTTACGGCGGCGCGATGCCTCTTTGGCCATTTCGACACCTTGCATAGCATCCATGCGAGAAAGACGCCCAACCATAGATTGATCTAATTGCACAGGCTTAGTCGCGTCGCTGGAGATACGTTCTAGCTCAGTTAACTCGGTCATCAGAGCAAGAAGGGCATGACGAAAAGTTTCACTATCTAAATTATCCACTACTTAAATGGCCGGCATTTGGGTGATTGAGTAAGCCTGTTGGTTCAGCCAAGATGCTATATGAGTCATTTTAGGCACAATCTCTTCATCGCAGATAGAGCGGCATATGCTGGCAATCTGTTCAGGCCAATCGCCTAATTCATCCTGACGGCAGACTAACGTCAAATGTCGAGCATTGGCACCTTTGGCCAGTGGCATCACATTAATACCTTGCAGTAACTCTGGGTAAGGCACCAGGCAAAGCCCTGTGGCAAACCCCCACCCTTGGCCAGATTGGACAAAACGTAAAAGTGTCTGGGTGCTATCTAGTTCACAATTGACATTAAGGTCGATATTTAGACGCCTGGCAATTAGATCACTAAGTGCGCCAAGACGAGACTGACGGTTGTAATGCACAAAGGGCAGGTTGTCCGCGAGCCACTTGCAGCTAACCTTACCTGACTGGGCAAACTGCTCCGGCACAATCATTACAAAGGGATCTCTAAGGATGGGGTAGCGTTGTAATTCTGGATGTTCATCAATGGGGTCGCTGGTGATCAGCATGTCAAGATCACGATTTAATAAAGCCTGAGTTAGAGGCGATACCAAACCGGTTCGCAGAGCTAGCTTGGAGGTAAAAGGCTTCACTTTTTGCATAAACTTAAGGCCAGCAACATCACAAAAAGAATCGACCATACCAACGCTTAACGGCAGGCTTCCCCCTTTAGATACCTTGTGCATATCGACCAGCATGCGCCGGGTATCATTGATTATGCTTTCGGCATAGCCCTTTAACACTTGGCCGCTTGGGGTTAGCTTTATGGGTCTGGAACGAGTGACTACAAGCTGAGATTCGGCCTGTAGCTCTAACTGCTTTATCGTTTGGGATACAGCCGATTGGGTGATACCTAATCTTTCTGCGGCTTGAGTTAAGCTTTCGGCTTCAGCGACAGCGGAAAAGACACGCAGTGCGCTTATTTCAATATTTTTGTTATTTTTCATGAGGCTAGTGTAGCCTAAATCCTGGGTTAAAAACTAAGCGCAATACATTGTTCAATGTTACCAAATACTTGGATGTTAGGCGGAGACTAAGGCTTCTAGTGCACTAATGCCAACTGGACTACCGGCATACTCTTGCATTGCATCAAGTAGACAATCCCAGAGAAACTCTGCGGCGCTTATATCGCACAGAATGTAATAACTGAGTATTTGGCCTAGATCTTGGCGAATAACCACTGCGTTGGTCTTGGCAACTGATGTCTGCGCTATATCGCCCAGTGCAAATTTATGGGGGCGTAAATCTACGCCACAAACTTTTGAGAACATCTCAGCAGCCTGGTTACCGGTCACTGCGAGCCAGCAATGGCTGTCACCTCGAGGTAGCAAGTACGTCTGAGTGTCATTTTCTAAATGATCGTTAGTGGATTGTTCTCCAAGGGCAGTCACTTGATGGCTTTTAGCCAAAATATCACTGAGAATCAGTAATTCTTGGTCAGATAAGGTAGCCACTAGACAGCCGTCGGGTTGAACGATAGACCTGTTGGCGCTATCGGGTATTTTTATGCCTTGATTCTCTGCCCAACTACGAGCCCCTGCGCCTTTAAAGCCAGTCCTTGGCAGTGTTGATAGATCGCATATAGCCATGGAGCGTGCTTGGTCTAGCTCTGTGTGTTGGTCATTGCCATTGTCGTAGTGGCTAACAACGAAATCGTAACCGGTGTTTTTAAACACAGCCTTATTGTTGATATGGCGACGATATAGCTGACTGCGCCGCATACCTGTAGTAGGGTCTAGACTTGCCATAGCTATAGCTCCTGCCGCAAATTTTCGGGGTCGTAGAAGGGCAGTTCTACGACCTTAGCTAACACTCTCACACCGCCCGTTGATTTTATTTCTATCATAGTTCCAACAGTAGTTTTTTCGGGTGGCACATAGGCTAAGCCTATGGCTTTACCTAGGGTGGGAGAAAAGTTACAGGAGGTTACCCGTCCTGTCATCCTTTGGTCTTCGACAACTAGATGGCTTTCTCGGGGTAGTGGTGCCTTGGTGTCATCGATGACAAAACCGACTAAGCCGCGCAAGCCAGGTTTTTTCTCTAATTCAGCAATGGTTCGCCCGCCAACGAAGAACGGTTTATTTTGGGATACTGCCCAGCCCATCTGAACTTCATTGGGATTTGACATTGCATCGGTATCTTGGCCGATAATAATATGGCCTTTTTCCAGTCGTAGTATCCTCTGGGCTTCTATGCCGAAGGGTTGAATGTGATAATCGTTGCCTGCAACCATTAATGCGTCCCAGAGCGCTTCGCCATATTGCTGAGGGACATGGATTTCATAGCCTAGCTCGCCAACAAAACCGACTCTAATTAGTCTTGCAGGAATGTCCCCGATATTGCCCACGCGGACGCCCATATAGGGAAAGGCCTCTGAGGATAAATCAACACCAGAGCAGACTTTTTGCAGCACTGCGCGAGCATTAGGTCCGGCAATATTAACACCACAATAAGCTGAGGTGACGTTAGCAAGATCAACGTCTAACCGCCATTGAGCGTTCCATTTGAGCATGTTCTGATAGACTCGGTCGACCCCGCCGGTGGTCGCGGTCACGTAATAATGGTTGTTGCCAAAGCGGCAGGCCACACCGTCGTCAATGACCACACCTGCTTCATTAGTGAGCAGAGCATAACGGGCCTTGCCGACGGGTTGTTTGAGGAATCCAAAGGTATAGAATCGATTTAAAAACTCACTGGCATCTGCCCCGCGGACTTCTATGCCACCCAGTGTAGAGACATCGACTAGGCCAACGTTGTTGCGAACATTGCTAACTTCTGCGTCTATACAGGCGGTTGAATCCTTACCTTTAGAGCGGTAAAAGGCGGGACGATACCAAGCACCTGCTTGGAGCATTTCGGCGCCGGCTTCGATATGCCTGTAATGCATATTACTGCGCCGGGCAGGATAAAAACTGCGCCCGGCACTATGACCTAACTGCTCAGCGGAAAAAGGGGGTCGCGCGGTGGTAACACCTGTTTCCGCCACAGTGCGATTAGTCGCTGCGGCCACTAATCGAGCAGCGGCAAGTGCTGAATGACGACCCTGCGAGGGACCCATACCGCAGGTCGAATAGCGCTTGACCAGCTGAATATGTTCATAGCCATCAGCCGTTGCGTTAATAATGTCGGCGATGGTTAGATCTTCGTCGAAATCGATAAATTCTTTACCCTTTGGGTGGGCAAATATAGGCCAAGGATGATTTGGACTAACAGTATCTTCAGTCACCCTATCAGCCACCTGGACCTGAGTAAGTCCTAGCGCATTAGTGGCTATGGTGGCGGCCCTTTTGGCTTCCATTAGAACGGCATCAAGTGACCATAAGCTATTCACTGAACCGGCTAATTGGAGTGATTCGGGACAGTTGCGTAGGCTAAACATAGCTGACTGATCGTCGTAGGTAAGCTGTCCGCCGGCCTGACAGGCAAGTTGGTAGGTGGGAGTGTATCCCACTGACATACACAGTAGATCACAGGTAATTGTCTCACCTTGCTCGGCACAGATACCTTGGCTGACGATTTTGCGTATATCCACCGAGCTAACCCGATTGGCGCCCTTATGTTTAGCGGCATAGACGGTTGTCCCGGTTTCAACCCTAATGCCTCTATCGACCGCGGCCTTTGCGATATCGTCATAATTTGGGTCTTCGCGTAGGTCGACGATAGCGTTAATCTTAACACCAGCATCATCAAGATCTAGGGCCGTACCATAGCCATCATTATTGCCGGTGACAATCACTGCTTGGGATCCTGGACGTACACCGTAAAGGTGGACTAGTCGCTGTGCGGCACTGCTCATCATGATGCCAGGCAGATCATTATTATGAAAAATAGCCGGTTGCTCTAAAGAGCCAGTACACATAATAGTTTGCTTGGCACGAACCTTATACAGTCGCTTCTTTGTGATAATGGGCAACCAGTTGTCGGCAAACCAGCCATTACAAACAGCGTTAGTCATTACTGAGATATTTGGCTTATCGTTAATGGCATTAAGTAATTTATCAAGCTGATTTTTACCGCGAGCGCCTTCGACATCAAAGCGACTGTAATTGAGGGAGCCTCCGAGGCTTTGGTTCTCGTCGACTAATAGAACCTCACAACTAGGTACTGCAGACTCTAACGCGGCTTGCATACCCGCAGGACCGCCGCCAATAACAACCACATCAAAAAATTTATATTGTTTGTCGTAATAATCTGGCACTAATTGCTGGTTAATAACACCAAGTCCAGCTTTTTTACGAATCAATGGAGCCCATTTCTCCCAAATACCGCGAGGTTTAAAGAATGCTTTGTAATAAAACCCTACTGGCAAAAATCGTGAAAAAAGGCCAAGCCATTGACCTCGGTCTTTCTCTAGGGTCCCAGAATAGTTTTGACCAGTGACCTTTAGTCCGTCACTGATAAGCTCTCGATCGGCCAATGCATTTGGGTTAGATGGCAGTTGTACCATCGTATTAGCATCTTGCCCCGCCATGGTTAAGACGCCCCTAGGGCGGTGATACTTAAATGAGCGACTGAGCAATGTTTGGTTGTTTGCGGTTAACGCACTAGCAACACTGTCGCCGTGAAAACCCTGATAGGCCTTTGATTCAAATTCAAATTGAACCATCTTTTCTCGATTAATCAATGAGCCATAGGGTGGAGGTAGTCGATTCTTCATGATCGGCTCTCCGGATTAATAGTGCTAAAGTCGACTCTTTGAGTGTAGATTTCTTCTGCTTTAAAGGTACGAATGATTTCGTCGGTGATGGTGTTACGCTCGGCGAGGAACCAAAATGAGCTTGCAGTATGACACCACCACTCAGTAACCACGCCCGCAGCATTGTCATGAAAGAAGACATGCTCTGCCCAATCTCGCGCTGACGTCGTTAGATGATTCGGTGTTGCGTGATATTCGCCACCATAAGTGAATTCACTGATGTTGCGAGAGCCATTGAGCGGGCATGTTAGTAGTTTCAACGACCTTCCCCTAGTGGCTCGCGGCGGTAGCGCCGGCTTCATTAATTTGTTCAAAGCGATAAAATCGCTCGAGCTCAAAGGGCTTAATAATGTCAGGGACTTTTTTGGTTGCTACCAGTTCGGCCATAGTGACACCGCAAATTGGCGTAGCTTTGAATCCCCAAGTACCCCAACCGGCATCCAAATAATAATTTTCTACAGGGCTTAAACCCATAATCGGGCTGTAATCTGGTGTCATGTCAGTGGTGCCAGCCCATTGGCGTAACAGTCTTGCTTGGGCTAAAAATGGAAATAGTTCCATTGCTGCAGCTGATAGAGTCTCGCGCTGGTCTAAAGTGGCTCTAGTGTTGTAGAGGGGGTAAGGATCTGAACCGCCACCAACAACAAATTCTCCGCGAGATGTCTGGTGCACATAAACGTGTACCTGTGGAGAGCTGACATGAGGGGTCAGTATCGGTTTGTAGGGCTGAGTGACCATCGCCTGTAGGGGATAACAATGGATGGGGAGGGGAATGCCAGCTTTTTTAGCGACTATTGAACTAGCCCCAGCGACAGCTTGAACAACACAGCCGCACTCGACTCTACCTCGATTCGTTTTTACCGCAGTAACCCGACCGCTGGTAATGTCGATATCTTCTACTTCCGTTAGTTGGTGTAATTCGACACCCCGATCACATGCGCCTTTAGCGTAACCCCATGCGACAGCATCATGACGAGCGGTAGCGCCGTCGGCATGCCAAAGCCCAGCTAAAATAGGGAATCGACTGTCTTCTGACATATTAAGGTTAGGCACTAATTCAGCGATTGTTTGGCGATCGACCAGCTCTGAACGAACGCCCATATGTTGGTTTACCTCAGCCCGCCAGCGAAAACTACGAATAGTGGCATCACTGTGGGCCAGCGTCAGCTGACCGCGATTTTCCATCATTACGTTGTAGTTAAATTCGTTACTGAGGTTGTTAAAGAGTTTCACTGATTCGCTGTAAAACTTAACGCCTGCCTCGGTTAAATAGTTAGAGCGAATGACGGCAGTGTTTCGCGCGGTGTTTCCGCCGCCAAGGTAGCCTTTTTCGAGGATAGCAACGTTGGTAATACCGTGATATTTGGCGAGGTTATAGGCAATGGCAGCACCGTGACCGCCTCCACCAATAATCACAACGTCATAATGCCTTTTAAGGTCTTTAGATGGCGTAAAGTGGTGTTTCGCAGGGTAGTTCCTGCTCAATCCATATTTTAAAAGGCCAAAAGGCATAGGCTGATCTCTTTAGGTGAAAAGGTTAACTGCCGGACTCATTTTAAATGATTTTTGGTACACGCATCATGCATGGGCGCACACGAAATCGTCAAGACTGTAACTCTAGAATAAGTAACATTACTACGCATATCCGGAACTACTAATGATGAGTGTTGCGGTTGATTACGATTTTTTAGCCAACGCCCTATGCTACAATTTCTCTTTGGCTAGTCAGCTTATAGTCTTATTTAAAGCGTGATACCGACTGTCTTTAGTAGGGTATAAGCGCTTGAATTGTGGTCTGATCTTGTTTTATATTTACCTATTACTAAAAGGCGCTTGGAATGATTCTTGATACTGAAATGGGCAAGCAAGTCACGCAACTAATTGGTGAGAGAAGGTCGCACCCGCGTCTTGAAGAGCCGGCTCCAGCGTTTGAGGTTTTAGATTCTATATTTTCAGCAGCGTTGCGGGCGCCAGATCACATGCATCTGAGGCCCTGGCGGTTTTTGACTATATCAGGGGACGATCGCAAGCAGCTTGGAGAGCTTTTTGTGGATCACTGCAAAGATAGCAACCCAAGTGCTGAGCTAAAGGAGATCGATGGTGCCTACGCAAAGGCCTTTCGGGCGCCTCTCATCGTTGTGGGTATTGCGTGTTATAAAAGCCACCCTAAGGTCCCAGATCTAGAGCAGGCTATCGCGACAGGCGGCGTAATAAATAATATTGGCTTGGCAGCTTACGCCCATGGATTTGGTTCAGTTTGGCGCACCGGCCCTTACGCTGTTTCTCAGATTATTAAGCAAGGGTTGGGCATTATTGAAAATGAAGAGATAATAGGATTTTTATATTTGGGTACGCCCACTAACCGAGATAGACATATTAGGCCTTTAATTGCGGACGATTTCTTTAACGCTTGGCCGAATGACGGTTAATTGATAGGTAAACTTAGATGACTTATAAATTTACTTTGGTATTTGTTTTTACTGCGTTGATACTGAGCAGTTGTGCAAACTACAAGCCCACAAAGATAGATAACATTTGTCAAATATTTTGGGGCGAAACGGACTGGTACGAAGATGCTCGTGCATCACGAAACCGCTGGGGCACACCAATTACGGTGATGATGGCGATTATGAAGCAAGAATCTAGTTTTAGGGCCGATGTAAGACCTGATAGACCTAAGTTCTTATTTATTCCATTGCCAAGAAAGTCTTCTGCTTATGGTTACGCTCAGGCGCAAGACCCAGCTTGGGATGACTATAAGAAGGCGACGGGCAATCGAGGTCACGACCGAGACGATTTTAGTGATGCTATCAATTTTATTGGCTGGTATACCGATAAAAGTCACCGAAGACTGGGTATTTCTAAATCGGACCCTTTCCGTCAGTATCTTGCCTATCATGAGGGTTGGGGTGGCTATTCGCGTGGTAGTTTTAACAAGAAACCACAGTTATTAAATATTGCCGCTAAGGTGAAAGGTCAGGCAGAGATCTATAACGCCCAACTGGTGAGGTGCACTGCAGGTCTAGATAAGGCAGTGAAAGGTTGGTTTTAGGGCTTATTTCCACGGATATAGCCAATCGTTTTTTGTCACACAGGGGACATCTGGAAAGGGGCGGCTAGGGTAGACTCCTGCCATTAAAATATTTTATAAGTGAAGTCTATGTCAGTTGAACATGTCGATGTAATTATTGTAGGGGCCGGCCTCTCAGGTATCGGTGCAGCCTGCCATTTAACCAAAGATACCCCCACCAAGAGCTTCGCTGTTATCGAAAGTCGCGCGGCGATGGGCGGGACGTGGGACCTTTTTCGTTATCCTGGAATACGATCAGATTCTGATATGCACACATTGGGGTATAGCTTTAAACCCTGGAAGCATGAAAAAGCGATTGCCGATGGGCCGGCAATTCTTGAATATATTCGTGAAACTGCGCGTGAATATGATATCGAACAACACATTCGTTATAACCGGGTAGTCGAGAGTCTTACCTGGGACAGTGCTACTGCAACCTGGACTCTAGTGTTAAAAGTTAATGGCCAAGATACGATGACCATGACCTGTAATTTTGTCTATATCTGCACTGGATATTATCGATATGATCAAGGTTACATGCCTGAATTTCCCGGAGCTGATACCTTTAAAGGGCAGATAATTCATCCCCAAAAATGGCCTAAAGATCTAGACTATAGTGGCAAAAAAGTCGTTGTTATCGGCAGTGGCGCTACGGCGATAACCTTGGTGCCATCGATGGCTAAAAGTGCGGCTCATGTCACAATGCTTCAGCGGTCTCCTACCTATGTTGTCTCGCGTCCTGACATAGACTCTACTGCAAAAATATTAGAACGCTATTTGCCGGATCACGTGGCTTATTGGGCCACACGCTGGAAAAATGTGTTGTCGCAGATGATTTTGTACAAGATGAGTAAAAAGCGACCTGACTATATAAAAAATAAATTAATTCAATGGACTCAGGTTTGGTTGGGTAAAGACTTTGATGTCGCCACGCATTTCTCTCCCCGCTATAACCCTTGGGATCAAAGACTATGCTTGGTACCAAACGGTGATTTATTTCGCTCATTACGCAAGGGTACATCTTCGGTGGTTACTGACCACATTAGCCGTTTTACCACTGATGGCATCGAACTTGAATCAGGTAAAGCTCTAGATGCTGATATTATTGTTAGTGCCACTGGCCTTGAGCTACTTGCAATGGGGGGCATGCAGATCAGTGTGGATGGAAAGGCCATCGATATTTCAGAGGCTTTACAGTACAAGGGGATGATGTTGACTGATGTGCCTAATTTTGCCTTTGCAACAGGATATACAAACGCGTCTTGGACCTTAAAGTGTGACCTTAGTAGTCAATACGTTTGTCGGCTACTCAAGTATCTAGATAAACAAAACCTAGCGATTTGCGTTCCGCGAAATAGCGATAAAGAAATGAAGCGAGTGCCATCTATAGGTTTAGACTCGGGCTATATTAATCGGTCGATTGATAAGTTTCCAAAAGAGGGATTAGCCGCGCCATGGCGTCTGCATCAGAATTACCTTCTGGATCTACTGGGCTTGCGTTTTGGTTCGGTCAAAGAAAGAAATATGGAATTCAGCCAACCAAGCCAATTTGCTAATAGTAACGCCAAGGATTAAACGTCGAATCGGGGTAGCGTGCCACCCCGATTCAGAATACCTAGATATTAGCTAACCTAGATTTGGCTGCATTGTATTGTTTTTCTATTTGGTCGACTAGCTGTCCAGCCGTGAGAACTGCTTTTACTGCGCCGATACCCTGACCGCAACCCCAAATGTCTTTCCATGCCTTTGCATCAGAGTCACCTCCAGAGCCAAAGCTCATTTTAGAGGGATCACTCTCCGGTAGATTGTCAGGATCCATGCCCGCAGAAATTATGGAAGGTTTTAGATAATTACCGCTGACACCAGTAAATAGGGTGCTTAAGACAATATCATCCGCATTATGATCGACGATAGACTGCTTGTAGGGTGGTTCAGCATTGGCTTCCTCCGTGGCGATAAAGGCCGATCCTATGTAGGCTAGATCAGCGCCCATAGCTTGTGATGCCAAGACTGCTTCACCATTGGCTATTGACCCAGACAGCAGAAGCGGACCATCGAACCATTCTCGTAACTCTTGGACTAACGCAAAAGGAGACAAGGCGCCAGCATGACCGCCAGCTCCCGCAGCCACAGCAATTAAACCATCAGCGCCTTTCGCTATTGCTTTTTTGGCGAAGCGATTATTGATAATGTCATGTAATACGATGCCGCCGTAGGAGTGTACAGCCTCATTGACAAATTCTTTCGCGCCAAGAGAAGTAATAACAATAGGCACCTTCCATTTCACGCACATCTCAACGTCATGCTGTAATCGATCATTTGATCCATGAACAATCTGATTGACCGCAAAGGGGGCCGATGGATTGTCAGGATTGGCCGCATCATACTCTGCTAGTTCAGTGGTGATTCTTTCGAGCCAGCGGTCCAATTCCGCTGCCGGCCGTGCGTTAAGCGCAGGGAAAGAACCTACAACGCCTGCCTTGCATTGAGCAATGACAAGATCTGGGTTAGATATAATGAATAGGGGTGCTGCAACGACAGGTAATCTTAAGCGTTGTGAAAGTATCTCGGGTAAAGCCATGGTTGAATCCTGTTAACTTAATATGCAAAATAGTTTTTTGTTATGCTTAAATGACGTAACTTTGCTGTAATTTTATCAACCTAAGCGTACTTAGCATATCTAAACTGTGGGCTCATAGTGACCAACTAGTCGCGCCAGATGAAGTTCTTGAGTTGAAAAAATAAAAACAATGGCCGCCGCAAGAGCGGTTGCAGTCGATCAAAACTGCAATAAGGGGGTTCTAAGTTGAAATTATTAACACCACTAGCAATATTTACCGAGAGCGTAATCGCCTTAGCTATTGTTTGGTCCGGTTATTCTGTATTTGTTCTTCAAGATTTTGGCGTTTTTGGCGAGAACCATTTGTTAGAAAATCTTCAGGCCGTGACTCTTTTAACAGTTTTAGCAGTGTACTTAGTGCCGATTTTTCAGGCACATAGAACCGATAAGTTGCTGTGTATGTTTTTTGTCTGGCTGACGATAGGGTTTCTTCTTCGCGAAATCGATGTGGACGAGCTCAACGTTCATGACTTCTTTGTGAAATGGGGGGCCGGGTCTGGCCGTAATCTCTTGTTGGCTTTAGCTTTGGCAGTCATGTCTGTAATGGCGTTGATGAGGCTAAGATTTTATCTTGATTTGGCCAAACAGTTTCTTGTTAGTGCACCGGGAGTTATGGCTCTGAAATCAGGAGTCTTACTAATTGCTGGTGACATATGCGAGAAAGTTGAGTTTACTCATCACGTGTTCTTTGAAGAGGTATTTGAACTAGTGGCTTATGCGGTTTTATTGCGCGCTGCGACCTTACTTGCCCGACACAAAATAGACCCTAAGATCACTACTTGAGTATCATCTTTGAGCTGGTTTTACTGTATTGCTTGATTTACCCGATAGAGAAAATTAGCTGGGCTAAAGCTTGAGTCGGCTGAAACGCCAGTGCCCTGTGGCAGAGTAGCAACAAAGTCAGATTGAGCAATACCCTCTGGGGTAATGTCCATTTTACGCTCACCACTGCCGCTTAAAACCGGATGATATAGGCTGTTGCGGGCGACAACCATATTATTTTCAAAGTCGATCATGATGTACTGCCCATCAAAACCAATAGTTGAATAAATAGTATTGGGGGCAGGAAACACTACCCCATCACTCTGTGTGATAGACCCGATAGTCCAAAATTTTAGACCGTAACTAAAGGAACCAGAGTATTCATCTACCAGCGAATCAGTGGTTATGTTTTTGATCTTGTCGACATATGAGGTGGGTAATACCTGCTCTTCATTCCAAACACCATTGTTTAGAAGTAGTTGGCCAAATTTAGCAAAATCTCGCGGCGTCATATCTAGACAACAGTAAGCTAAATAATTGCCATCAACCTGATCAGTTGAATCATTATCCTGCCACCACTGGGCGGTAATACCCAACTTGGAAAACAAATTAATATCGGCATAGGTCTCAAGGTCTTTACCGGTAGCGCGGTATAAAATTTCACCAACGACCATAGTGTCACAGTTGGAATATAGCCAAGCACCTGCCTGATAGACCGCAGAGCTGCTATACCAAGGTTGTATTACGCCGGTTTCTGCCATTTCGCGGGCCAAGCAGGCATTCATCTGGTTGCTAGAAAAGACCAGATCACCGCCAGAACCCCCAGATGTCTCACAGGTACCAAGACTTCCGGTTGTTTGGTTAAAGCAGACGGTAGGCATGCCGGAACGCATATCAAGTAGCTGACGAATAGTAATAGCGGATCTTTCATCGTCCGCCCACTCAGTAATATACACAGATGCACTGTCACTTAAAGAGGCTATTAGCCCCTGTTCCATAGCGATACCGACTAAGACGCTAGTGAATGATTTAGCAGTGGACCAAGACGAGGCAAGACTCTCTTTATCCTTAGTGGCAAAGAGGTTGTTAATTGTTGTTGCATCGAGCCCAAGATCATTGGTGACAGTAGCTAACTCCCCGTCAAGAATTCCGCGGTAGCGCTCTTCAATTAACTTGTTATCTTTAATAACCACAGCGGCTTGGGTAAAGGTGCCATCTTGAAATGCGTAATTGAATGCGTCGTTGAGCTTGGTGGAGTCAAGGCCTACAGATTCTGGTGTGGCCTCTTCCCACAGGTTGCAGTCAGATTGTGCGCAAGGGTCGGTTGGTCCGACAGGCGGTTCAGGCGGTTGGCTGGAGGACGAACCTCCACCGCATGAAGTCATCAGAACAGCACAGACAAACAAAAAGAGATAACGCATAAACCACCTTTAGATTCAGGATAAATGCCAACGATGCTATCACAATTCACTGTTCCGTAACGCCAAATAATTCACAGTAGATGACTCTAAGTATCAGGCTCTTTTATTTCAAGTCCCGCTGTCAAAGATAGCTAAAAATGTCAACGTCATAGAGTAAAAAACCCCACCCGTTGGGGGTGAGGTTTTAGGTATATGGTGCACTCGGGAGGATTCGAACCTCCGACCGCTCGGTTCGTAGCCGAGTACTCTATCCAGCTGAGCTACGAGTGCATTTTTGTCTCATTTCTGAGGTCGCGTACTATAGGTTAGGGGCGTTGTTGAGTCAACAATTGCGTGCTTCAGGAAAGGGGTTTTTGATATTTAATTCGTGGGCCTAAGCTCCATAGTTAGCTTTTGCTCACTCTGCAATAAAGTGTGCGTTAGCGCTTGTAGCTTATAGGTACTAACATGCTCTCTTTGAGTTCTTCCATAACCACATAGCTTGTGGATTCTTGCACGGCTGGGAGCTTTAAAATTCTATGGCCAAGAAGTTCACGATAGGCAGCCATGTCGGCAACACGCGCTTTTAACAAATAGTCATAGTTACCTGAGACTAAAAAGCAGCTTTGAATATTTTCTAAGTCAATGACTGAGCGATGAAACTCCTCGAAGTTCTCTTGTGAGGTGTGATTGAGACGTATTTGGACAAAGACAACCAATCCAGCATTTAGTTTTTCTGGGCACACTTGGGCGCTGTAGCCCAAAATATATCCGTTACGCTCCAGTCTCTTTACTCGCTCGATACAGGGGGTGACGGAGAGACCTACTTGCTTAGCCAGGTCGGTATAGCTGATGCGACCGTCTTTTTGCAGGATGCGCAATATATTACGGTCAATTTTGCCGAGTTTGTCGACTGTTTCAAAGTCAGATTTTGGCGTCATTTTGAAAAACCATCTATAAACAGAGAAATATATGGTTATATTACTTATTTTAGAAAAATAATCTAGTTTTAGCTGTCAATAAGCAATAAATAATTCTATGTATCGTTTAAATTACGGGATAATTAATGTCTATTTACTGTTGTTGAAATGGAGGATAAAGCTTTGTTAATCGGAGTTCCCAAAGAAGTTAAAAATCATGAATATCGCGTCGGTTTAACACCTGCGTCAGTGCTTGAGTTAGTTAAGCGTGGCCATGAAGTGTTGGTTGAGCAGGATGCTGGTGCTGCTATCGACTTTACTGATGATCAATATGTTGCGGCGGGTGCTGAAATAAGTAGCTCTGTTGAAGATATATTTGCCAGGGCAGAGATGGTCGTTAAAGTAAAGGAGCCACAAGCTCACGAATGTAAAATGCTGCGCGAGGGACAGATTCTCTATACCTACCTTCATTTAGCACCAGACCCAGAGCAAACTCGGTTGTTAGTAGAATCAGGGGCGACCTGTGTGGCTTATGAAACGGTGACCGACGCTCAGGGTGGCTTACCCTTGTTGGCGCCGATGTCAGAAGTGGCAGGACGGATGTCTGTTCAGGCCGGCGCACACCATTTGGAGAAAGCACAGGGTGGGAGAGGTGTTTTATTAGCGGGTGTGCCAGGTGTTGCACCTGCCAAGGTGTTGGTGATTGGTGGAGGTGTGGTTGGTGATAATGCAGCATCTATGGCTGTGGGTATGGGCGCTGATGTGACTATTTTAGATCGCTCAATTCCACGATTACGCCAATTAGATAACGAGTATGAAGGCAGAGCAAAATGCGTTTACTCGACTGATGCAGCGATTGAAGAATATACGCTGGAAGCTGACCTCGTTATTGGCGCAGTACTCATCCCTGGCGCAGCAGCACCTAAGTTACTTAGTAGAGATTTGATTAGTCGAATGAAAAAAGGTGCGGTGGTAGTGGATGTGGCTATCGACCAAGGTGGTTGTTTTGAAACATCAAAGGCAACAACCCACCAGACCCCCACTTATATTGTTGATGAAGTAGTGCACTACTGTGTGGCCAATATGCCAGGTGGTGTGGCTCGTACTGCCACTATGGCACTCAATAATGCCACGCTACCCTATGCCATTAAGCTAGCTGATGACCCTATTAGTGCCTTGTTTACAGATGCTAATTTGCAAAATGGTTTGAACGTTCACAGGGGCTCAGTTACCTATAAGGCGGTTGCCGACGCTTTGGGTTATGACTATGTGCCAGCTGATGAGGCTCTAAAAGCTTATTGATAACAAGTTGAGGAATCTTAGAAGGGTGTCTCTGCAACCACTACTGCACGCAGCGGTGCTGGGTGTCCTTCTGCTGTTTTAGTCATATCATTGGGGTCTAAAAAGTCACCCAGTGAATCGTAGGTCATCCAGTCTGTGCTGCGTTGCTCATCGGTACTGGTTGTACTTATGTCAACGACTCGAGGATTAACAAAGCCTTGCTTTCTCATCCAGCTCGTCAGGGTATCTGGCGAAGGCAGGAACCAGACGTTCGGCATTTTGGCATAACGCCCCTCAGGCACTAAAATCTGCCCCTCAGGGCCGTCTATCACAAGAGTCTCAAGTACCAATTGGCCACCGGGACGCAGCAGCTCGCGCAACTCACGTAAATGATCCATGGGTGAGCGTCTGTGGTAGAGAATACCCATTGAAAATACCGTATCAAATGCGGCTAGTTTTTCGGGCATGTGCTCAATGCCTATAGGAAGAACATCGATCGGTAATTGAGTCCCCGCATATTTTTTGATCGCGTTAAACTGAAAAACAAATTTCGCCGAAGGGTCAATGCCGATCACTCGCTTAGCACCTGCGCCAAGCATACGCCAGCAGTGGTAGCCATTGCCACAACCAACATCCAAGATCAGACGGTTACTTAATGGCTGTAAGTGAGGTAGGACACGGTCCCACTTCCAATCTGACCGCCACTCAGTATCAATAGCAAGGCCGAATAATTGATAGGGTCCTTTGCGCCAAGGGTGCAGCCCCATGAGGCTATGCTGCAGCTGACCAAGCACCTCTGCGGTAATATCTGCAGTATGGCCAATGGTCACCCCAGTGCTGAAATCATAATGTTGCGGACTAATGTCAGGGAGGCCTTCAAGTGATTGCAGCCAGCCTGGCATGTCGCCCCAGCGACTGCCATCCAGACGCTCCTTGATCAGTTCAGGTAGGCCTTTATGCCAAGTATCTAAGTCAGAGTTTTTGAGCCAGTTGAAAAATGGTTGATAGTCTATTGCTGAGGGAAACATTGTTTTACCTGTCACGTTGAACAGCAATTATAAAGTATTTCTTAGGTCTAATCGTCTAGGTGTAATACTTTAATTATCAATAGCAATACATCACCAAGCGCGAGGCCGACTTTTTAATAATACGACTAAGATATGTGCTCGCCGGTGACAAGAAGGCGCCTGCGTTGAGCCAATAGGCAATAACAAGCTGCATAGATGCCGATAACAACGAGCCCCACCCATTCAATTTGCAATGGTGTGAACTGATAGAGCAGTACTAAGGACACCATAATTAACCAATTGATCGCAATATACTTGAGTCTACCGACTCGTTCTACGGTCATACCTATGTTGCGTGTATACAACCGTATTAGTGAATCAAGTGAGTTAATCACGAATATTACACCAACGCCCACCATCGCAATCCGCCAAATACCGGCAATATCTATTCCATTGTCAAAGTAAAAATAGAGCACAGAGAACCAGATTGCAATAGGAATGGAAGGCACCACTAAAAGGGCTAATAAAAGTTGCCATGCTTTTAATCCGCTGGCAAACCGAGATATGAATTGCCCTATCATGATGCTCCAAGCAAACCACCAGTAGAGGTAAAACTGATGGTAATCAGTGATCGGCGCGAGGTACTGGTTGATGTTATAAAAGTAGTCGCCGATATTCGTCATTGAACTTGTGAGTCCCTCAACTCCCATATCACCTGACCACCACATGCCAAAAATTAGCGCGAAAAACAACCAAGTTGACCCTATGCTTAATATTTTCACATAACGGATGTGGGTGCTAGACGCTGCCGCAATTAGCACGACGGCGGCAACCAATCCGTACTTTAATGGATCACTAATCCCATCAATGTAATCGGGTATATAGACTAAAAACAAATAGGCAGTAAAGGCGCAGGTTCCAATAATGACAATGTTGTTTGCCCATTTAATCAGAGGTATTTCAAATAATTTTAATTTGGGCTCGACAATACAAAAGTAAAAGATAGTGGTGAAATAAAATCCCCAGACTAAAAATCCCCAGAAACCAAATTCTAGCGCCAATGGGTTGGTAAATGCATAGGACGCCTCGCTTGCGTAGACCTGAAAATCAGATAGCGGAAACATTATCAGTCCAACATCCAAACCTGAAGTGAACAGAATCGCCATAAAGGTAAAAAAAGATGTAGGCGTTTCTCCGATGCACTCTACGTTGCGCCAATAAACAGCGATAAAAAGCGCTGTTAGTAGAGTGGCGCACATTGCGATAGTGAGAATAAGTGCCATCATTTGGTTACCTTATCTGGTTGAGTGAAAATTCCTAGGTCTATGCCATCGGTGGGTCTAAAGGTTTCGAGCTTCTAAAATAAGGCCTTGAGATTGGTTGTCTTGGCTAAGAAGTTCAGTCCGCGCCGATGAGTCTTGTCGAATGGTCAGGTCAAAGAACGCCAATGCTTTCTCTTTTTGCATCTTGTGACCCACACTAGGCAGAACAAGCTTGAACTCCACATCGGGATTGAAGGTGCGTTTTTGCGTATCAGGTTTTAGTTGCGGCCACCAATAGCCCCCAGAAACTCCGAATGTAGAGTGATTAGAGTTTTCTAAGAGACCCCAAACGACAGGCACAGTGGCTTTCTCAAAAGCATCCCGTAATGAAGGATGTGGGTTGGTTACGCTGGGTTTAGTAGTGCCCGCCATTGTCGCCTGCTGCATCCCAAGTCCTATGATTAGTGAATCTTCACTGCCGCTGAGTAAAAATGTTGGTTTTCTAAAATAGGCAAATGGATGATTTCCCTCGACACTGAGCAGGACAGATTCTTTGTTGGTAGGAATAAGTATCTCTGGTGGCATAAAGCTGCGTTGGTCTATCCAGCCAGGTGGTACCACCGCAAAGCCAGAGGTGAAACGGTCTTCCATGGCCAGACCAACTAAGGTCGAAGACCCACCAAAGGATCTACCCATTAGTCCAATTCGATCTAAATCAAGGCGTCCGGCAAATGGTCCCGTTGTATTCATCTGTTCTAATTCGTCAAGGGCTGCTCGTAAGTCATTTAAGCGCTGTATTAACGACCTATCTAGATCTACTAGTGCCTGCAATGGCTCGGGAGAATCAGATAGTGGAGTAAAACTCTGGCCGTAGTTATCCCTACTGCCGTAGGCACCCTGATCGTCAAGGAGAGGGAATATGTCGACCATTGCTTGCCTAAAAGCTTGATCTCCTCCTGTGAGGGCTAGTGCTGGGTCCCTGCCGGTCATGGAGTAGGGTGAATTGCCAGTATGCTCAGGCGCGATAACTACATAGCCATTAGCGGCCAAATACTCGCAAACAGTTTCCATGTTATACCGACTACCCGCATCGCCATGGGTCATTACAATGACGGGTAATTTGTTTGGTATTGAGGTCAGTGGCGCACCAATATAGCTCTGTCGTGGACGATAAAATAATTCTTCAATAGCAAGATTTATATCATTTTGAGTGACACCATCGTTAACTGTCTCGGGAGTCAAGTGGAAGAATGTGGTCTCAGTCATCATCCTTTGGTGCATACTGAAATCACCAAAAACGTAGTCACCATAGGTGGCCTGACGGAATTTATCGGGCTGCTCGACAATGGTTGATCGGTTAACCGGATACCAAAGTTCGGTAATTAGCGTACGAACCCCGCTGTTCACTCCGGCGACTGCGTCAAAGGGTCGAGATTCATCGTGTATAAAACGTGTTGATGACCCGATAGCATAAAGCTGATTTGTGGTATCCGATGCGATATGTTGCTGGTCAGTGCAAGAGATGATTAGAGTGGCAAGGCATAGGATTAACCAGAATCGGTTGCTGCTTAATCCTTTTCTTGTCTCTTTACCGGAACATAATGTTGAGTCTCTTGTTTTAGGCAGACTTGTCATTGACCTCTTCCTTAATCAAAATAATGGTTACTCTTGGCTCTAAAACTGAGTGTAACCTGACGAGTTGGTTTATTCATCCAAGCCTTTAGATTAATATCGAACATACGAATCTTTAATTGAGTATCGTTGATTAAAATTAATATGCCATATAGACTGCCAAAACAGGCTCAGTGCTGTATCTTTAGCGCCAAAGCCGCACTGAATAAGCCACTGGGGCGGAAATACAATGAGTGAAGAAAGATTTCAGGAGCTTGAGGAAAAGTTGGCTTTTTTTGAGATGACCAATGCTGAATTAGGTGATGAGATTTTTCGTCAGAAAAAAGAAATTGATACATTGACCAAGGCTCACCAAAAGTTATTGCAGCGTGTTGAGTCCTTGCAAGATACGGTTGATACGGGTGGTCAGGAAGATGGCGAGAGGCCACCCCACTATTAACCAGAGACATGTGCTGTCATTCGAATTAAATTAGAGAATAGAGGTCTAAAATGTCAGATTTAAATGAGCAAGTTAAGCAAGATATTGATAATGCTTTTGCGCGCCAACAGCGCTATGCCATAGAGCTGCGCAAATCAGATTACAAAAAAAGAGTTGCGGTACTCGATCGGTTTGAGCAAGCCTTTCGCGATTCAGAAGAAAAAATATATAAGTCTGCCGCCGATGATTTTGGAAAACCTCAAGCTGAGGTGGACATGTCAGAGATCATGGCAGTACTGGCGGAGCTTAAACATGTTCGTAAAAACCTAAAAAAATGGATGAAGCCAGTGCCAGTTAAAGCAACCATGGCGCTATTTGGTACTTCATCGAAAATTGTCAAGGAACCAAAGGGAGTCACCTTGGTGGTTTCACCTTGGAATTATCCCTTTAATCTGACTTTTGGCCCTATGATTTGGTCTATTGCGGCAGGCAATACAGTCATCATTAAGCCTTCGGAAATGACACCTAACATGTCGGCTGTGATCAGTGAAATTGTCGAAAAAGCGTTTACCCCTGAGGAAGTTTGCTTGTTTCAAGGAGAAGCGGATGTGGCTAGTTATTTGACTAGCTTACCTTTCGATCATATTTTCTTTACAGGTAGCCCTGCGGTTGGTAAACATGTGATGGCGGCGGCCGCGAGAAATCTAACGTCGGTGACTTTAGAATTGGGTGGTAAAAGCCCGGTAATTGTCGACAAATCAGTGGATATTAAAAAGGCTGTGCAGTCGATTGCTTGGGGCAAGTTTATTAATAACGGACAAACCTGTATTGCACCGGATTACCTCTATGTTCACGAGTCTATTAAAGACGAATTCGTTAAAGAAATGGTGGCCTGTGTTGATAAGCAGTATGGTCTGGGCAATGATGCTAAGGACAATGGCGATTATTGTCAGGTCGTCAATGATGGACACTATCAGCGTATTAGTCGTCTACTGAGCGATGCGCAGGCGCAGGGTGGTAAGCTGATTACGGGTGGCCAAACGGATGATGCGGGACGATTTATAGCGCCAACGTTGATTGAAGGAATGTCGGGGGATTCAGCGATCATGCATGAGGAGATATTTGGTCCTTTATTGCCGGTTATTACCTTTACTGATCTTGATGAAGTGATCTCATATGTAAACAGTAAACCTAAACCCTTAGCCCTCTACATTTATGGCAAAGATAGTCGCAATATTGAAAAAATACTTACTGAAACCAGTGCTGGTGATACCTGCGTCAATCAAGCGATGATGCATTTCTTACACCCTAACCTGCCGTTCGGTGGGGTTAACAACAGCGGCATTGGTAAGTCAGGTGGTGTGTGGGGCTTTAACGCCTTTACCCATGAGCGAAGTGTGCTAACTGACAAATTTAGTTCTGCATCAATGATGCATCCGCCTTACACGCCTAAGGTCAGAAAGTTGATCAAAATGGCGATTAAGATGACGTCCTAATCAGTCTGAAATATTGGTTAGTTTATTTAAAGGCGACCAACGAACAAAAATTGAAGCATTGAAACCAAGGGCTTGCGGAATGAAATCCACAAGCCCTTAATCGTTGTATATGTGCCTCTAAGGTTTCTGGCACTAAAACATTCTCAATAGAATCACGTTTTTGGCTGATTTCTAGATCACTGTAACCCTGCGTGCGTTTAAATTGGTGATGAAGGTCGATAAGCAGGGAATTCAGTGACTCCGGTTCAAAACACAATTTCTCAGAAATGATCAGGCAACCGCCAGAGTTTAACCCCTGATAAATCTTTTCTAACAGTGCTAATCGCTTATCCAAGGAAACAAATTGTAGAGTGAAGTTCATGACGACTAAGGAGGCGTTGCTGATGTCTACATCGCAGATGTCTGCATTGATTAGCTGTGTATTAACCTTGGAGGGTGCTGATTCAAGAATAGTTTTGCAGCGATCTAACATGGCAGCCGAGTTATCAACGGCAACCATGGTTGCATCACGGCCTTCAATATTGGCGCGTATGGCGAGTGTTGAAGCACCCAGAGAGCAGCCCAAATCATAGCAATGGGTCTTTGGTTTTACATAGCGAGAGGCCAACTCTGCGCAGTGAGATAATATAGTTTGGTAACCGGGTACTGAGCGTTTAATCATGTCTGGAAATACGTCAACCACGGCTTGGTCGAACACAAAGCCGGGCACATTTCCCAGTGGGTTAGCAAATAAGTTATCCAGTTTCGGTTCGGACATGGTGCTTAGACCGCCATTATTTCAAGCCCAGTGTTAGCAGCTAAGTCGACATTGGTAATCACTGCAGTTTGACCTAAGTCTTGACGTAAGTAATTCTCGGTGACGCGTTTTAAGTCACTAGAGGTCACGCTTAAAATTCGTTGACGAAAGTCTATAGCTGAGGCTTTACTGCGACCGTTGAGCTCAGAGTGAAACGCTTGCATTGCCTCACCGAAAGGAGAGCCTGGTTTATCAAGACTGCCCACTACGCCCAGGATAGACTCTTCAATTTTATCAAAACCTATAGGCTCTTTAAGCAGCCATTCAATAGATTGATCAAAATCAGTCAGAGTACCTGCTATGCGGGGGTCACGATAAGAGTAAAAGCGGAAAGCGCCCGATTGATTATCTTGAGATGCACCACCGCCATAGGCACCACCTTGTTCGCGAACAACGCGGTGTAAAAAGCCGTTACGCAAAACGCCTCCCAGAACGGTTAGAGCTGCGGCATCTGGATGAGAGGCTGGTACCGTAGGATATGCCTTTGCGCAAAAACTCACTTGTGTATTGGCCGTCCAGCAATGATTAACAGACTCTAGATTGGGCTGGTAGCTAATTAAATTATCTTCATAAGCGCCGATAGGAGAACCTACAAACGCCTTTTCCATCTGGCCTCTAAATGTATTTAAACGATCGTTTTCAGCCACTAGTAAGTATTGACGTGGTTGTTTTAGAACCAGCTTATGAATCGATTCAAGCTGTCTTGCTAGATTGGATAGGCCTCCATCAGAGTCTAAGCCATTATCTAGCGCCTTAAGCAACGAAAGGCCGGTCAGACCTCCCCAGCGCTGGCTTAAATGGGCGTTAGTTGAAAGGCCGCTAGCCGCGGCGGTCATTGCCATAACATGGCCGTTACTGACGACTGATGACTCACGATAGCTGCGTATTTGAGCTACTAGCTCGCGCAATCGAGGTAACTCATCGAAGCGAGCCTGCTGCAAAGATTCTTGCATAAGATCTGTCATCGCAGATTGATTGGATGCTAACCCTTTGGCTGAAAAACTGATATTGCCATACAGCTTATCCAGATTTTCTTTGTCAGTACGCACACTAACAGATGCAGAATAAGCGCCGACAACACTAGAATGCCAAAGTTGGGTCTCTAGATAGTCGCGTTTGCCAACACCCATTTCAGTAACACAGGTACTGTACAGAGGAAGTAGGTCCATCTGTTGGTCAGTCATTGCAGGCATTGGCATAATGATTTGCTGGTAGACCAATCCGTTGGTGCCGGCGTTGTAGCTAGTTAATGGGAGAGGGTGTTTGCTCACCTGATTTTTTTCTGGATAAACGATTTCAGACGGAACGTCCTCTATCCCTACCTTGGGTAATATGTCGAGATTCTCTTCCATCTCTTGACGCTCTTTAAGAGCGAGCGCAGAGTCAATAATGTGCTGTTTTTCATCGTCGCTTAAAGAAGCTGCAATGCTGGCTAATCGATCTTTTTCTTGCTGCTCTTTTAGGTGACTCAATTCTGTGTCAGGTTTCATGACTAAGCGGACACGATGTTGGTTGTCGAGCAGTAGATCTCTGGCAAGTGATTTAATGAAATTAGGATCTTTGATTTGCTGCTGTAATTTTTCAAGAACTGGGTCCAGGTTGAGCAGGTCAACTGGGTTTCCTCTGTGGGTAGCACTAGTCAGTGAGGTCAGAATCAACTGTAGCCCATAAGGATAGCCACCTCCTGACAGTTCACGCTGTGATAATTCAAGTTGATGCAGACTTGCCGCTACCTGATCTTCAGGTAATCCATTGGCAGCAACGTCTTCCAAAACGTCTAAAATAAGCGCTTCAACTGCATCGGCATGTTCTGGTTTAGAGCCTTCGATACCACAAGCAAAGCAGAGTTCTTTTTGTGAGTCTTCAAGACCACACATAGGTGAAGGGGAGGACCCTAAGTCTGTTGTTTCAAGCGCTTGCTGCAATGGTGAACCGCTGTTATCCAATAACACGCTAGAAAGTAATCTAGCTTGCATGGTGGATTCTAGGTCGGTGGACTCGCCAAGTAGCCAAGACAGAACAATGTGGGTTTGGTTATCAGTTGAACCCTCTTCATTAAAGGCATAAGTCTCCTCGAAATATTGGGGGCTGCTATAGCGCTGCTCATTTTCTACGGCGATATGGCAATCCAGTTTTTCAAAGCGACTTAATGCAGACTCTTCGAATTGCGTCTGATGTTTTACGGCAGTAATATCACCAAAAGTAAGAAAAATAGCATTGCTAGGGTGGTAGTGAACCTGATAAAAATCTTTGAATTGTTGATAGGTTAAGTTTGGAATATCTGCCGGCTCGCCACCACTATTATAGTGATAGGTGTTGGTCGGATAGAGATGCTTTGTCATGGTTTGCCAGAGTGTCGAATTGATCGAACTCATGGCGCCTTTCATTTCGTTATAGACGACACCCTTGAAGGTTAATTCGGAAGTCGCATCAGATGCATCCGCATACTCCAATCGATGCCCCTCTTGAGCGAAATCAAGAGGATCAAGCCGTGCGAAGAAAACAGAGTCTAAATAGACGCTTAAAAGATTATTGAAGTCTTTTTTGTTCTGGCTAGCAAAGGGATAAGCAGTCCAGTCAGAGCTGGTGAAAGCATTCATAAATGTATTCAATGAACGTCTAATCATCATAAAAAACGGATCGCGTACCGGATACTTTTCGCTGCCGCACAGAGCGGTATGCTCAAGAATATGCGCCACCCCTGTAGAGTCATCAGGCACAGTTCTTAGCGCGACTAAAAACACATTTTCTTTATTGTCCGCGCCAAGATGAATATGTTGTGCACCGGTCACTTTGTGCCGATACTCCTGATAATGTAACTTTAGGGAGGGAATCTCTTGTTCACGCAGTAGTTCAAAGGCGGGGTGTGCATTAGCGGTCATACTGTTTTTTGCTCCAAAGCAAAGTCATCAACTGACTTGTATTCCTGATTAGCGGGCGCTCATTCTACTTGAATATCGGTGCATGAGAAGCCTAAAACGTGCGATCAGCCTTTATGGGTTTTATTTTGCTGTTTTCGACGGTACTCGATGGGCGTTATTCCCTCCCATCTTTTAAATGCGCGGTAGAAAGTGCTGGGCTCACAAAATCCTGTGAGGTAGATTATTTCACTTATTCCCTCGTTGGTTTGTGATAGTAATCTTAATGAAAGCCGGTGTCTGAGATCATTGAGTATTTTCTGAAAGCTGGTATTCGCGATCGTTAATTGATGGCGTAAACCTCGTGCGCTGATACCCATATTGGCTGAGACTCTTTCCAAAGTGACATCTTGGGCTTCCAAAAGTCCGGCCATTTGACCTCGAACTTTGTCAATAAAGTCTCGCTGTTCAAGCATAGCTATATGTTGATCTGCTGCTTTGACGTTAAGTGTTAGTAGTTGCGGCTCCGCATACAGCGATCGATAATTTAAGACTGATTCTGGAAAGAACAGTTGGAACGATTCAGCGTTAAATTCGACGGGACATTTAAATATGCGTTCATATTCAGCAATATCTGTATTTGGGGCATGATTAAAGACAACTCTATCTGCCTTGAACGCACCGTCAGTGACCGACTGAAAGACTTTTATTAGGCCCATCACCATGGCTTCGGCCAGATGCGATGTGGCGTATTGATGGCTGGAAAAATAACTCGTTAAGCAGGGATGAGGTGATTGGCTTAACTGTCCATGCAGTGCGTCACTGATTAGCCTTTGGTAGTTGAGCACTCGCTTTAGACCATCGCCAAAAGTTTGACTGCTGAGCAGTAGATATTCGAGAATCTGGCCCTTGTAGGCAGGCATTTGCTCGCCCAAATGCAGACCAATGCAAGAATCTCCGGAGAGGGCTACTGCAGCTCGCCAAAAATGAGGCTGTGCGGAAAATTGAGTGCGTAGATTTTCTTGGTATAGCTTTTTCGGATCAAAACCTGATCGACGTAATACTTCGTCGGCGTCGACGTCTAGAGATCGCAAGCCCTGATAGGCAAGACGCACTAAGGTTCCCGAATCGGTTAAGCCTGCCATAAAAAACCCCCAAGATAGGGTAGCATCATACACAATTGACCCAAATGACAAAACTGTGAGTTTTATAGCTACTGACTTACGCTAATGAGATGTTTAATGTTATGTCATGGATAAATTGAAAAACTCCTCTGTCACCGATGCTTACGATCAGTTGCTGATCGAGAAATTAGATCGATTGCCTAGCATGACTGGTCTGTTTGGGAAGTCGGTATTTAAAACAGATAGATATCAGCTGGGTCATTCGATACCTTGTCTGGGCAATTCCGTTGATGATGTTTATGTTGATCAGAACCATCTGCGAGCCTATCAGACTTTGTGCGGCTTTCAGGTGGGTGAAAAGTTACCCGCAACCTATTTAAATATGCTGACGTTTCCCATGGTCTTAAATATTATGACGCATCGAGACTTTCCTATGAACGCGATGGGACAGGTGCATTTGGCGAACAAAATAGCTGTTCATCATAATTTCGATATTAAGCAGCCAATGAGTCTGTCTACGACGATAGGTAATAGTCAGCTAACCTCCAGAGGTCTCGAATGGACGGTTGAAGGGTCGGTAAAAGTTGACAATGAAATCGTCTGGTCATGTCTTTCTACAATGTTATACCGCTCCAAAACTAACATAGACCGAGAGTTAAAAACCCCAGTGATACAGGAAGGTAGCCCTCAGGAATGGCAGGTGGATAGCAATATGGGAAGACGCTATGCCAAGGTTTCTGGCGATTATAATCCTATTCATATGGCCAATATCACGGCCAAATTATTTGGTTTCAAAAAAGCTATAGCTCATGGTATGTGGAGCAAAGCACGTTGCCTCGCCATGCTCTCTGAGCAGTTACCTGATGCTGGATACACTGTTGATGTCAGGTTTCATCGCCCATTATTTTTGCCGTCAAAGGTCTTGTTTTACACTAAAGAATGTCCGCGGCAGACCCAGTTTTCACTTTTCAACCAAACGGGTGAGTACGCCCACTTAGAAGGTTCTATTTCACAGGATTTCACCAATGCCTAATTATAAAGTTCCGATGAAAGACGTGTTATTTTTGTTTAATGACGTCTTTGACATGCAAACTCAGTATCAGAAAGTTGTGGGTGGCGATCAAGCAACCCCCGATATGCTTGAAGCTATTTTTACCGAGGGAGCAAAGTTTAGCGAGAATGAGTTAGCACCGCTCTACCAATCTGGTGATGAAGGTTGTGTCTGGAATGATGGCGTAGTGACTACACCTGCTGGATTCAAAGAAGCCTACAAGACCTATATAGAAGCAGGTTGGACCTCTCTGACTGGCAGCGAGGATGCTGGCGGTCAGCAACTTCCATCATCGGTGGGACTGGCGGTCACTGAAATGATAACCACGGCTAATTGGGCTTGGGCAATGTACCCAGGTTTAAGCGAGGGGGCTATAGCCACTCTTGAAGATCATGGTACTGATCAGCAGAAGAGCGATTACCTGACTAAACTAATCAGTGGCGTTTGGAGTGGCACAATGTGTTTGACTGAGCCACATTGTGGGACTGATTTGGGGCAGATGAAGACCAAAGCTGTACCCAATGAAGATGGGAGTTTCAGTGTCGATGGGACTAAAATTTTCATCAGTGCAGGTGAGCATGACCTCACCGAAAATATTGTTCATATAGTATTAGCCAAGCTACCCGATGCTCCCAAAGGTACTAAAGGGTTGTCACTCTTTATTATTCCTAAGTTTTTACCGGCCGCAGATGGTTCTTTAGGAGAAAGGAATGGGGTCAGGTGTGGCTCTATTGAACACAAAATGGGCATTCATGGTAATGGTACAGCGGTGCTAAATTTCGATGGTGCCAAGAGCTTTCTGATCGGTAAACCTCATGATGGTTTGAACGCTATGTTCACCTATATGAATGTGGCGCGTATTGGCACTGCTAGCCAAGGCGTGTCTGCGGCTGAACGGTCTTATCAAGGCGCGTCGGCTTATGCTCGAGATCGGTTGGCAATGCGCTCGATTTCAGGTGTTAAAAACCCAGAGGGTCCAGCAGACGCCATTATCGAACATCCTGATGTGCGACGTATGTTGTTAACTCAGCGAGCGATCGCCGAGGGTGGCCGTGCCATGGTGACCTATGCTTCTCAGTTTGCCGATATTTATCGTGCAGGTAAGACAGAAGCGTCAAAAAAGACAGCGGAAAATCGACTAGGGTTTTGTACTCCAATACTTAAAGGGTTTATTACTGAATTAGGCGTTGAGGCGGCTAATCATGGCGTCCAGGTATTTGGCGGCCACGGCTACATCAAAGAGTGGGGCATGGAACAGATTTTAAGAGATAGTCGCATTGCTACGCTCTATGAAGGTACGACAGGTATTCAGGCTTTAGATCTAGTAGGACGGAAAGTCCTTATGGATAAATTAAGACAACTCAATATATTTACCGGTGAAATGCTGTCCTTTGCCAAAGGCTTTATGCCGTGGACCGCGGCAGGCAAGAATAAAGTTGTTCGTCACCAAGCTTGGCAAGTTGCCAAACTCGCTATTAGGTGGCGATTGTTGGCTTATAGACTGGGTGCTGGGGCTAAGAAAAACCCAGATTCTGTTGGCGCAGGGTCGGTAGATTTTTTGATGTTTTCAGGTTATGCCTATATGGCTTACATGTTTGCCCGTATGAGTTCAGTTGCAGCTGCGAAGTTAAAGGCGGGAGAGGGTGATACCCAATTTCTAACTGATAAGCTTCACACGGCAGAATTTTTCTTCCAACGGATTCTCCCTCGGGCAGATACTCATGCTAAAACTATGAAGGCCAATACCAGCAGTGTTATGGCTATGCCAACAGAGTATTTTGATGCCACCTAAAAGGCTGCTTTAAACAGTTTTACCCCCGGAAAAGGGCGCTATGAGAATGTTCGTAGCGCTCTTTTTTTAGGACAGCACCTGGTACAAACCAGCGCCAGAGGCGCAGAATAATATCGATCCCAGAATTCGATAGAACTTTTTACTATCCTGGCGCAGTAATCGCTCATGCGCGCCCAAACCAACAAAATGACCTATCCCAGCAAATGGGAGTAAATATAGTGCAGCGACAAAGTTCAGACTGATACCTGCCCATGCGAACGCGGCCAGTTTTATACTGACCAGAACCGTCCAAATAACGAATAAGGTGTCTCTGAACTGAAAAGGTTTGATATGACGCAGTGCGACCGCGATAACCATTGGTCCACCAACTAGCGATGTCCCACTAATATAGGCACCAATGACCAAAAATACGATGTCCAGGGTTTGGCTGCTACTTTGCAGTGGACGACCCAAGATATAGGTCATTGAGTAGCCAGCAATCAACAAGAAAATAATACTATTCATTAGCTCTGTCGGTAGCACGATAAGACCAATAACACCGGCTAATTTCGGTATGAACATAATCGCCAGTGAAAAACGGACAAAGCGCCAGTTAACAGTGTTTGCATCAGCAATAGGTTGGTCTTGACCGTCAGTCACTTTGCGATTACCGAAAAAAAGTGTCAAAGGGGCGAAAAATAGTAAATGAATGGAAATGATAGGTAGGAAAAATAACGGATCATCATGAATCAGCAGCAGGAAGGGTATGGTAAATAATGCTCCACCAAACCCTAGCCCAGAACGCACAAAGCCACTCCATATGAAAACTATAGCAATCAGGGTGTATTGGTACCAGTACAACTCCATTACTGATGGCAACCTTGGTCACCGTGAACATGACCATGGGCAGTCTCTTCGTCGGTCGCTTTTCTAATATCTACGATCTCGACATCAAAGCTAAGATTCTTTCCTGCTAGCGGATGGTTCATATCGACATCGACATTAAACTTTCCAACTTTAATAACCGTGCCTGGCTTGACACCAGTGTCGGTATTTATATGTATGGCTTTACCGATAGTTAATTTCCCCTCATGTTTCAGGTACTTTATGGGGATTCTTTGTGTGTTATTGACATTTCTCAGTCCATAACCCTCACTTGGAGCCACGGTAAAATTACGCTTTTCACCCACTTTAGCCTTCGCGATTGACTGCTCAAAACCAATAATCATCTGTCCTCGACCATGGAGGTAAACCATTGGCTTATTATCGTCGTAAGTTGAGTCAATCAATGCATTATCGTCATCGCTGAGGGTATAGTGAACACTAATAACATGGTGGGCAGAAACGTGCATGGTTGGCTCCATTGAGGGGGCAGGTATAATACATCAAGCAGCAGTCTTACAACGACTACCCTAGTTTTAAATTCAGTTGATCAATTGCAGGAAACACAACATGTCATCGATAGGTAGTTCAGAAAAAGGAGAATCGGAAGAACTCAGCGATAAGGACTTTGTTGATATGGTCGGCGATGACATCCGACCCCTGAGCGGAAAAGGTTCTTCTCATATTGCCAAGCCGGCACAGATAACACCAGGTGTTATAGAGAGGCGCAAGGCAGCACAGGAGGAGATTGTTGTTGAATCCAACACGCTTGATCCAGCAAGTATTATCGAACAGGTTGACCCTTTGGCCTATTTGGAATTTGTAAGACCAGGTGTTCAGCATGGAGTGTACAAAAACTTGCGCCTTGGAAAATATGAAATTCAATCACAGCTTGATTTACATCGACATACGGTCGAACAGGCTCGCAATGCCTTGTGGCATTTCGTCGATGATTGCCAAAGACATGGCGTTAGGTGCGCCTTAGTTACTCACGGCAAAGGTGAGGGGAGAGAGCAACCTGCTCGCCTTAAAAGTTGTGTTAATCATTGGTTACAACAATTTGATCAGGTGTTGGCTTTCCATAGTGCTCAAAAAACTCACGGAGGCGTAGGTGCTACTTATGTTCTCGTTAAAAAAGATAGCTCCGCACGCAGAGAGACTGCAGGTAAAATTGACCAAGCACGACGTACCAAAGGGTGAAATCATTAATACGGCTTTGCGATCTCTATTGCCGCGCTTGTGCTCTAAGCAACAAATTAAAATGATTTATGCTTCATTATTGTCCTGAAAGATTTCTTCAATCTGTAACTTAAATAAGCGTGCCGCCTTGAATGCCAGTGGAAGACTGGGGTCAAACTTGCCTTTTTCGATCGCATTTATTGTCTGTCGCGAGACTTCCAATTTCCCTGCTAGATCTGCCTGGGTCCAGTCGCGCTCTGCACGTAAAACTTTCATGCGATTTTTCATCGAAGACGGATCCTGCCAACAATCAGTGCACACATATAGGTGAAGCAGAGTATTATAATTATGCTGTTCGTATCGACACTTGCTATTAGATTGGAGTTATCCAATATCGAGCCCACTGAGCATCCAGCCAGCGCAGCTCCTGCGGCTAAAGCTATGGCATCCAACTGTATTTTTTTCTCCATTTCGTCCAGTTGCTTCAGGAGACGTTTGAATTTTAATATCATCACTATCGTTGCACCCAAATGAAGTGCGATGGCAAGTAACATTATTTCTATAAAATAATACCAGTCGTTAGTAAATTCGATCATCAGGTCAGCTCCCACAAAGGTGGCTGCCCATAACAGCATCCACAGGTTAACAGTGTTTGCATTTTTTATATCTCGCATTGGTAAATCTAATTTGAGAGCGGCGGCAATTAACTTTTTCATTAGTCTATATTCCTTTATTATTAAATATCGTTAACATGAGGTCTGTTATAGCCAAAAAGCATACAGAAACAGCACTTATAAGTAAAGTATACTTTACTTATAGTCAATTAAAGTTGACTTTTTGGGGGGTAATGAATGTCAAGGTTTAGCACAAGACTTTGTGTTATAAATGGCCCGATCTGGAGGGTCGCGCCACTCTACTCCTGTAGTTTAAAGGTTGATAGAAAAAGGAAGTTGTCATGTACCGTCTAATGTTTTTAGTATTCTTGCTTCCGATGGAGCTTTGTATCGCTGAGCCCGAAGCTATTAGATTTAAAATTTTTTTAGATAATAATGAAGTTGGACAGCATCACTTCACAATGAGAGAACATGGGGGTGATTTGGAAGTCACTTCAGAAGCCTCAATGGACTTTAATGTACTACTGATTAAAAAGATTAAATACAGACACTCCGCAAAAGAAATCTGGAAAGATGGTTGTTTAAAAAGTGTAGAAAGCACCACTCAACGTAACAATAAAAATATTGAGATTAGCGGTAAGCTATTGGCAGGCAGGTTCGTCGTGACTAATTCCGGCGTCGAGGAGAGCCTAAAAGAGTGCACGAAGAGCTTTGCCTATTGGCGTCCTGAATGGCTTGAAGATGAAAGTTTACTTAATGTGGAGACGGGCAAATATACCCCGGTTACTCTTGAGTCAGAATTTGACCCAAATACTTTAATGACCCGTAAAACCCTTGGGTTACCCAAAACTGAGATCCGACTTAAATACGATAAATCTAGCGAGTGGCAATCACTTGAGTCGGATCTAAAAATTGTGGGAACGTTAAGATACCAGAGAGTCTACGACACATCGGGAGAATGAAATGCGAACTTTTAAACATACCTTAATAATCATTATGCTTTTATCTGTTGCTGCTTGTAGCACTCATAAGCCAATGCCTGCCGTAGATTATGTAGATTTAGATCGCTTTATGGGAGATTGGTATGTGATTGCTAACATTCCCACTTTTCTTGAAAAAGATGCATACAATCCAGTGGAGTCTTATCAAATGGATGCCGACGGAACTATTGCAACCACCTTTACCTTTAATGATGGAGGCTTTGATGGAGAGCAAAAAATCTATCAGCCGCGGGGCTTCGTTGTCGATAATAGTAATAATGCTATTTGGGGGATGCAATTTGTTTGGCCTATCAAAGCTGACTATAGAATTGTTTATCTAGATGACAGCTACCAGCAAACTATCATCGGCCGAAAAAGTCGTGACTATGTTTGGGTTATGGCGCGAACCCCGAAAATATCTGATGCTGACTATTCTGCTTTGGTTGATGTGGTTGCTGAGCTTGGCTATCAACCGGACTTGTTACGAAAAGCACCCCACAAATAATCTTGAAGATCTCAGCTAACTAAAGAATATTTGCCTAAATTAAGTCATCATGTTTGCTGATTCCCCAGCCTAGCAATTATACTGCACACCTTATATTAAGGGTGCTGGTAATGTCTGGTCGTAAAAATCAATTAGAAGCGAATAAGCTACAAAAACGCTTGCGCCGCAATGTCGGTAAGGCGGTAGCAGATTACGCAATGATCGAAGATGGCGATCGAATTATGGTATGCCTTTCTGGTGGCAAAGATTCCTATGCCATGCTTGACATCTTAATGAATCTTCAAAAAAACGCACCGGTCGACTTTGAATTAATTGCTGTTAACTTAGATCAAAAACAACCTGGGTTTCCAGAGCAGGTGTTACCGACTTATTTGGATGGTTTGGGTATCGAATACCACATCTTGGAAAAAGATACCTATAGTATAGTGACTAGTAAAATCCCCGAGGGTAAGACTTACTGCAGTCTATGTTCAAGGTTGCGTAGAGGTACGCTATATGGATTTGCCGAGCAGATCGGCGCCACTAAAGTGGCTCTGGGACATCATAGGGATGATATTGTAGAAACATTATTTCTGAATATGTTTTATCAGGGAAAGCTCAAGGCAATGCCGCCTAAGTTGTTATCAGATGATAAGAAAAATATTCTCATTCGACCGCTCGCTTACTGTAGAGAATCTGACCTCATTGAGTTGGCTGAGTTAAAGCAATTTCCAATCATTCCCTGTAATCTCTGTGGCTCTCAAGCGGGCCTTCAGCGAAATGCGGTGAAGGATATGTTGAAGCAGTGGGAGCGACAATTTCCTGGTCGTATTGATGCAATTTTTGGTGCGATTAAGAATGTAGCTCCATCACAGCTTGCGGATACGGAGTTGTTCGATTTCACTGGTTTAACTCGGGGAGTGTTAGACATAGACCCGAGTGGGCATGTTGAAATTGAACAACTGATTCAGGCGATTAATGTCTAGAATTGTAAATTCTACCAAAACTCAGATTGCGGCCTGTAAAAGCCCTAATTCAGGACTATTAAGGGCCGCAATCTGAGTTTTATTGGTAGCATGTAGGGGTAATGATGGGGCACACTTCTCGATCGCAATCGAAAGCATAGCTCTAAAAAATTCTAAAATAAAAATAACAGGAGTCCATGATGAAATCTGCATTAATACACGTTGGTCGAGGCTTGCTGGCGCTCTATTTTCTTTTGCCCGGGATTATGAAATTTGCACAATGGGACATGCATATAGCACTTATGGAAACCCATGGCATGGTCATGGTGCCGGCCTTACTGGCGCTTGCCGGAGTCACTCAAATTGGAGCGAGCATTTGTCTTTTTCTCAACAAACAAGTTGTTATTTGTGCGCTGGGTTTAGCGGCTATGGTCTTACTCATTAATCTAAATTTGCATGATTTCTGGAATATTTATGAGGGTGTTGATACTCAACATGAAACCCAGAACTTCTTTAAAAATATGGGGATATTTGCGGGTCTATTACTCTTGGCTGCAATAAATATGGGACAAGAGGGCGCTGAGAAATAAGAGGTTAGCCTCTTTTATAGCAACGCCAGACAGTTTTCGTGGCCAGCACTATGTCAGAGCCTTGCAGGGCAATTTATCTTTAGCTTTGATCTACTTACTACCAGCTTTTAATAAGGAATGAACATGTCTGAGTTGTCTATGTCTACCATTGTAGCTTTTTTGGCCTATGTGGCGATCGTACTAAGTATTGGTTTTTATGCTTACTTAAAAACCAAGAATGCCACAGATTATTTTTTGGGTGGTCGTGAATTATCTCCAGCTGTATCGGCTATTAGCGCCGGCGCTTCGGATATGAGTGGTTGGGTGTTGCTAGGGTTGCCGGGGTATGCCTACCTTGCGGGTCTGGAGGCTGCTTGGATATCGCTTGGATTAGTCGTCGGCGTAGCGGCTAATTGGGGTTTAATGGCGAAGCGTTTACGACTTTACAGCGAACAACTGGATGATGCCGTCACTCTGCCGACCTATTTGCAGCGTCGTTTTGCCGACAAAACACCTTGGTTAAAGTCGATTGCCAGTCTTAGTATTTTATTGTTTTTCTTGTTCTATGTCGGCTCTGGTTTGATTGCTGGCGGTAAACTATTTAACGAAGTATTTGGCTTTGATTACCATATTGCAGTATTTGTGAGTGTTGCTTTGATTTTGTTCTACACGCTATTCGGTGGATTCTTAGCAGTCTCTTGGACGGATGTCTTTCAGGGGCTTTTGATGTTGCTCGCGTTAGTCTGTGTGCCGGTCCTAGTGATTTCCCAGGCCGGTGGAATTGATGAGTTTACCGCGCAAATTAATCTTAAAAATCCCCATCTATTAGATGTCTTTACTGATGTTAACGGGGATGCATTAGGGTGGCTGACGATTATTAGCGCTATGGGTTGGGGGTTGGGGTATTTTGGTCAACCCCATATATTGGCGCGATTCATGGCTATTCGCTCTGCTTCAGAGACGGGCCAAGCTGCTGCTATTGGAGTGACATGGGCGTTCTTGTGCTATTTACTAGCGATCCTAGTGGGTCTAAGCGGGGTCGCTTACTTACCCGACGTGATTCCCGATTCTGAAAAAGTATTCATTGCCTTAACCGGTCTAATTTTTCATCCATTGGTTGCAGGTATTCTGTTGGCGGCTATCTTGGCGGCAATTATGAGCACCGTAGACTCTCAACTGCTGGTCTGTTCTTCCTCTCTAGCCGAGGACCTCTATCCGCTAGTCATTAAGAAACAGCTCAGTCCAGAGCAACGACTCCAGGGAGGTCGGGTGGCGGTAGTGGTACTTGCTTTGATGGCGACAATGCTTGCGATGGAGCCTGATAGTAAAGTTCTTGATGTGGTGTCTTACGCATGGGCCGGTTTGGGGGCCTCATTAGGTCCGGCTATACTGATCAGTCTATATTGGCGAAAAATGACTGCCCGTGGCGCGCTTGCCGGTGTTTTTTCCGGTGGAGTAACCGTGATCATTTGGTCACAACTTGAGGGCGGAATTTTTGAACTCTATTCACTGGTGCCTGGCTTTGGGATTTCAGTTTTAGCAATAGTTGTTGGTTCTTTGATGGATAACAGTGAACGCCATACTTCAGTCTATGAAGGCTTTGATAAGATGACTGAACAGTTATCAAAGCTTAGGTAATGACGATGTAACACCCTACCAGGTGTTACATTTGTTCCATAACTTCGATGCCAAGTAGGTCAAGACCTTGAACTAAGGTGGCTGCGCTAAGTGCGGAAAGTTTTAGGCGGCTGTTTTGTATAGCCTCTGGCACATCCTTCTTTAATATCGGACAGAATTCATAGAAGGCCATAAAGGCACTGGCTAGCTCGTACAGATAGGTGCAAAGAGTGTGGGGGTAGCAATCTATGGCAACTTGGTCGATGACTTCCTCAAATTGGATTAGCTTGAGTGCTAAAGCTTTCTCCTGGCTCTCAATGATATCGATCGTTTCTGGAATCGTTTCTGGGGTTTTGCCGGCTTTGCGGAAAATACTTGAAATTCGGGTGTAGGCGTACTGTAAATAAGGCGCAGTGTTACCTTCAAAAGACAACATTGAGTCCCAGTTAAAAATATAATCATTGGTGCGAGTGATACTCAAGTCTGCATATTTAACCGCGCCAATACCAACCTTGTTGGCAATGTCTTTAACTTGCTCTTCGCTAAGGTTGTTGTTCTTTTCGCGCACCAATTTTTCAGCACGCTGTACAGCCTCTGCTAGCAAGTCGGCTAGTTTTACGGTGCCGCCACTGCGAGTTTTAAATGGTCGTCCATCTTCGCCCATCATAGTTCCGAATGGGTGATGCTCCATGCTGACTCTTTTGGGTACATAGCCGGCCTTACGACCCGTAATAAACACTTGTTTCATATGCAGAGATTGACGGGCGTCAATAAAATATAGAATACGATCGGCATGCAGTTCATTGACCCTATAACGCAGAGCAGCCAAGTCGCTGGTTGAGTAGAGAAACCCGCCGCCAGATTTTTTTACTAGCATCGGGGAAGGGTTGCCATTTTTGTCCGCCAACTCAGGCAGAAAAACCACCTTTGCACCATCAGAGTCTACGGCTATGCCTTGATCGCTTAGGTCGTCCACGACTGTTTCTAGGGCATCGTTATAGGCACTTTCAGGCTGAATGTGCGATTCAAGAAGCCCGACATTGAGCCGTTGGTAGATATCTAGACTATGTGCGACTGACACCTTAATAAACTTGTGCCAAAGTTTGCGGCAATGTGCGTCGCCGGACTGCAGTTTTACGACGTACTCACGTGCCTTGTCGGCAAAGTCGGGATCTACATCAAAATGCTTTTTTGACTGCTGATAAAAAAGTTCCAAGTCATTTAAAGCTAGCGCTGCTTGTTCGCCTTCACCTAAGTGCATTTCTAGCTCGGCAATCAGCATGCCAAACTGAGTCCCCCAGTCGCCCATATGATTTTGGCGCTTAACGCTATGGCCTTGATATTCAAGAACTCGGGCTAACGAATCTCCGATTATGGTAGAACGCAAATGCCCAACATGCATTTCCTTGGCAAGGTTCGGCGAGGAGTAATCAATGACTACAGTTTGTTGATCATCAGATGCAAGTGCTCTAGGTTTCGCTTGATTAAGACTTTCTGCTAAGAAAGGCTTGCTCAGATGAATGTTGATAAATCCTGGACCTGCAATTTCCAGTTTTTCCGCGACCCCTTCAAGATCGATATGCTCAAGTATTTTCGCCGCTAGATCTCTGGGGCTGGTTTTCATTCTTTTTGCCGCACCCATAACGCCGTTAGCTTGATAATCACCAAACTGAGGTTTCCCGCTCAAAGCGACCATTGGTGAACAATCCTCGGGAATACCGGCAGAACGCATAGCCGCGTTGAATCGCTGGGTGAGGAGCGCTTTTAGTCGCATTTTCGATGATTCCTATTTTCTGCTGTGTAACTGAACACGGATTGTAGGTTTCCTGTCGCAGAAAGCAAAGGGCAACTTGCAATAACTCTGCTAATTGCTATAGTTTTGGCCTTTGTTGTGTCCGAAAGATTGTCCTGGCTGTAAGAGAACTGGACATGGGATATAATGGCAAGCCCTAAGTTGGGTTTATGCGCAACTGGTCGGAAGACGGATTTGATGGCGGCAACATTAGCTCTTTAAGGTGTCAGTATGGAAGTAACATTAATTTCTCAGGGTCTCGACCTCATGCTGTTTGGTATGGGGACCGTCTTTGCTTTTCTTACTTTATTGGTGGGCGTCACCCACTTAATGTCGATGGCTGTTAAAAAAATTGCGCCGGAAGAGTCAGAGGCATTGGCTGGTGCGCAGCCGCATAATGCTGCACCAAGTGCCGTCAAACCTAATATTAAAAAAGTAATTCAGGCTGCTATAGATCAGCATCGAACGCGTTAGATGGGAACTAGAAAATAATCGAATACAAAACTCAGTAAGATAAACTTTTTAATTAGCTGGACATATTTATGCCCTCGAAAAAGACTGTATTAGGGATAACCGAAGTTGTATTACGTGACGCCCATCAATCGTTATTTGCGACGCGTATGCGGATCGATGACATGTTACCTATCGCGGACAAGCTAGATCAAATCGGTTATTGGTCAATGGAGTCATGGGGCGGGGCAACCTTTGATTCTTGTATTAGATTCTTAGGTGAAGATCCCTGGGACCGTATCCGCGAAATTAAAAAGGTTATGCCCAATACTCCCCAGCAGATGTTATTCCGAGGTCAGAATATTCTCGGTTACAGGCACTATGCAGACGACGTTGTAATGAAATTTGTTGAGCGGGCAGCGGTCAATGGGATTGACGTATTTAGGGTGTTTGACGCAATGAACGATATGCGTAACCTAGAGACAGCACTGAGCGCGGTAAAAAAAGTCGGCAAGCATGCTCAGGGAACAATTTCCTATACAGTGAGCCCTGTGCATACCCTTGAATTGTGGGTGGATCAGGCTAGGCAGATAGAAGATGCCGGGGCTGATTCAATTTGTATTAAGGATATGGCGGGATTGCTAACGCCTTATGTTGGTTTTGATTTGGTCACCCGCTTAAAGAAAGCGGTAGCCATACCCATTCAGCTTCATGCCCATGCCACTACAGGCCTGTCAACAAGTACTATTATGAAATGTGTTGAGGCTGGTATAGATAATGTTGATAGCGCTATTTCATCGATGTCGATGACTTATGGCCACTCTGCTACTGAGTCAGTAGTATCCATTTTCAAAGGCACTGCTCGAGATACGGGTCTTGATATTGAAAAATTAGAAGAGATAGCAGCTTACTTTAGACCAGTGCGTAAAAAGTACGCTGAGTTTGAAGGTTCGCTAAGAGGTGTCGATTCACGTATTTTAGTGGCTCAGGTTCCTGGTGGGATGCTAACCAATATGGAGAGCCAGTTACGACAGCAAGGCGCCGAGGATAAATTAGATGATGTGCTTGCTGAAATACCTAAGGTCCGTGAAGATTTAGGGTTTATACCGCTTGTTACCCCGACGTCTCAGATAGTAGGAACTCAGGCGGTACTAAACGTATTGACGGGCGAGAGATATAAGACCATTACGAAAGAGACTGCGGGGGTTTTGCGCGGTGAATACGGCGCTGCACCGGCTGCGGTAAATGCTGAGCTACAGGCACGAGTGCTTGATGAGGGAGAACAGGCGATCACCTGTCGCCCTGCAGATAATATTAAGCCTGAGCTGGATAGCTTAAGAGCAGAGGTCTTAGACCTAGCTCAACAAAATGATTTCAGCCTGACCCCTGGTGAGGGTGAGATAGATGATGTGCTCACTTATGCGCTTTTCCCTCAAGTAGGCTTAAAATTTTTACAGCACAGAAATAATCCCAAAATGTTTGAACCTATTCCCACGGGCAGACCCGCCGCTCAGCTTAATGAGGCTGGCCAAGAGGTCTACACCGTCGAGGTGGAAGGGAAATCCTATCATGTTACTGTTGCCTCTGGTGGAGATGTGTCATTCATAGCAGAGTTGGGTGCCGAGCCGTTATCGGTTGCCCAGGCAGAACCTATAGTCAATGCTGCCCCTGTTAATGCCCCCTTGTCGGGAACTGTTATCAAAGTGCTAGTGCAGCCAGGCCAAGTCGTCGCGGAAGGTGAGGCGATTATTATCTTAGAGGCTATGAAAATGGAGACCTCTATCAGTGCGCCTAATGCAGGCACAATTGTCGCTATAAAAGTGCAGGGTGGTGATAGCTGTGCCGTGGGTGACCTTCTCGTGACCTTGGCTTAAAGAGGGCCTATTATGGAAAACCTATATAGTTTGTGGGCGAGTTCTGGCCTTGCGCAAATTCAGCTGGGTCAGTTAGTGATGATGGCGGTGGGCTTGTCATTATTGTTTTTGGCCATTAGCAAGGGTTTCGAACCGCTTCTTTTGGTTCCCATTGGGTTTGGTACTATTTTAGCTAATATTCCTGGCGCCGGATTTGATGCGGCCCCTGTTTACGATGCCTTAGGTCATATGCAGAGTCCGGGCGGGCTGCTTTACTATATTTATCATGTTGGTATTGAAACCGGCCTTTTTCCGTTGGTTATCTTCATGGGGGTGGGGGCTATGACGGACTTTGGACCACTATTGGCCAATCCCAAAACCTTATTACTTGGCGCTGCGGCCCAGGTAGGTATCTTTACTACGGTAATTGGTGCTGTTGGGTTGAGCCATTTTGGTATCTTAGATTTTAGTATTCGTGATGCAGCCTCAATAGGCATCATTGGGGGCGCGGATGGGCCAACCGCTATTTTCGTCACTAGCAAGTTATCACCAGACTTGTTGGGTGCCGTCGCGGTAGCGGCTTATTCTTATATGGCCTTGGTGCCGATAATCCAGCCACCGATTATGAGGGCCCTCACAACGCCAGCAGAACGGCAGATTAAGATGGTGCAATTAAGGCCGGTTACTAAATCAGAGCGGATAGTGTTTCCCTTAACGCTGTTAGTGTTGGTTGCTTTGTTGTTACCCGATGCAGCGCCCCTTTTGGGTATGTTTTGCTTTGGTAATCTCATGCGCGAATGTGGTGTGGTTAATCGTCTCAGTGATACGACACAAAACGCCTTAATAAACATTGTAACGATCTTTTTAGGCTTGGGTGTGGGTTCAAAAATGAGCGCTGAAAAATTTCTGAATCCAGAGACAATGGGTATTTTAGGCCTCGGCGCTATCGCATTTTGCATTGGCACCGCATCTGGAGTGTTGATGGCTAAGCTTATGAATACTGTCTCGACTCATAAGGTAAATCCATTGATTGGCGCTGCTGGTGTTTCCGCAGTTCCCATGGCTGCGAGAGTGGCTAACAAGGTTGGTCTTGAGGCTAACCCACAAAACTTTCTGTTGATGCATGCCATGGGCCCCAATGTTGCGGGTGTCATTGGTTCGGCAGTTGCTGCCGGCGTGATGATCAACTTAGTTGGGAATATGTAATCTGATGGGACCTGTTGAGGAAATTATCGTTAATAAACTCGTCGCAGAGTTTGATCCTGGCACGCTTGATGTGAGCAATGAGAGTTTCATGCACTCTGTTCCCAAAGGATCGGAAAGCCATTTCAAAATTGTCGTAGTCTGTCGTAAATTTGAGGGCAAAAGGCTGGTGCAACGTCATCAGATGGTTTATGCCGTGCTACGAGATGAGCTTGCGGGTCCAGTCCATGCCCTAGCAATACACACTTATACCTCGGAAGAGTGGCAGGCTAAGGAGCGAAGCGCCCCTGAATCACCTAAATGTCATGGGGGATAACTAGCCAATTTAAGTGCTGGAGAACGGCAGTTTTCGCTTCAAGCCAATTTATCTTTTCATTAATTTTTGCGGTTTACTGTTTCTGCCGGCAGTTCATCGCATATAAATGCCTATTCACCGAATTGCTCTGGAGGTTGCCGGCGTGGGGGAAGAGAATCGAACGGTAAATACCTTTCGGCTCGTGCTGGAAGAATAATTAAAATCTTCGTTAGGGGGAGTTATGCATCCGCAAGCAATAGTTAGCAATCTGGGTTGGTTCCAATCTTTTTTCCAAGCCAAACATTTCAGTGCAATTCTTGCACTGTCATTTTCCTTAATCTTGTCAGCGTGTGGCGGTGGCGGAAATAGTGTCACAGAAAATGACTTAGTTGATCCAGGCTCCGATGGAATAGCCCCCGTGCTGGTCAGCGTTTCTATCCTCCAGCAACAAGAAAAGAATTCGAGTCCCGATGGCGTGGCTAAATTGGGCCAATCGGTGAAGGTTGATTTTACAGCTTCTGAAGCATTGATGACCCCAGTGGTTACGATCAATGGTGTATCAGCATCCCTAGCAGGGAAAATTGGAGATTGGTCAGCTTCTCGTGAAATGACTGAGTCCGATGTGGATGGTTATCTAACGTTTAATATTTCATTCAGTGATACCACTGGTGAGGTCGGAGTAGATGTCTCTGAAACAACCGATGGTAGTCGAGTACAGTATTGTGCCGAGGGCTGCGTTGCCCCAGTTGAAGATCCTCTAGTAGGTGATTGGATGCTTGACGGAGCCGGTGCAGCCGGTGTTGGACCAACCCCAGGAAGCATGGAGTGGTGGTCAGCCGATGCGGCAGCTGTGGTAGCTCGCGCATGCTGGTTTGATGACGTATTTTCCTTTACCAAAGCGGGATCCTTCTCTAATGTTCAGGGTTCAGAAACGTGGCTGGAAACATGGCAGGGAGCCGCTGCCGAAGGTTGTGGAGCGCCAGTTGCGCCTCATGATGGCAGTGCAGATGCAACTTGGGTATGGGACGAAGCGGCAGGAACGCTAACAATTAATGGTAAGGGTGCTCACTTGGGTCTAGCCAAGGCAGTCAATGGCCAAGAGTTATCTGACCCGGGTGCTGCTCCAGACTCTATTACCTATCAAATTTTAACACTTACTGCGGATGGCATGAACTTGACCGTCACCGTTGAGACCGGTGCTGGGGTCTGGTGGACGTTTAACTTGGCTAAAAAGCCAGTTTCGCCGTTTGTAGGAAGTTGGAAACTTGACGGTGCAGGCGCCGCAGGGGTTGGGCCAACAGCGGGAAGCATGGAGTGGTGGTCTGCTGATGAAGCAGCTGTTACTGCGCGCGCTTGTTGGTTTGATGATAGCTTTGTATTTGGGGCTGACGGATCTTTCTCCAATATGATGGGTTCAGAAACTTGGCTGGAAACCTGGCAGGGTGCCGCTGCTGAAGGCTGTGGGACGCCAGTCGCACCTCATGATGGCAATGCTGTAGCGACCTTTAACCATGATGAGGCTGCAGGGACTTTAACGATCAATGGCAAAGGTGCTCATCTAGGCCTTGCTAAGGCAGTTAACGGTCAGGAACTATCTGATCCTGGTGCTGCTCCAGATTCAATTACCTATCAAATTTTAACACTCACCGCTGATGGCATGAACTTAACAGTTACTGTTGAGACCGGCGCCGGTGTTTGGTGGACATTTAACTTGGCAAAAGTACCACCATCGGTACTTGCCGGTAATTGGCGGTTAGACGGTGCAGGTTCTGCAGGCGTCGGCCCAACAGCGGGAAGCATGGAGTGGTGGTCTGCCGATGCAGCTGCTGTTGAAGCGCGTGCTTGTTGGTTTGATGATCGATTTACGTTTGGCGCAGATGGCTCCTTTAGTAATGTGATGGGCTCTGAGACTTGGCTGGAAACCTGGCAGGGTGCCGCTGCTGAAGGCTGTGGGACGCCAGTCGCACCTCATGATGGCAATGCTGTAGCGACCTTTAACCATGATGAGGCTGCAGGGACTTTAACGATCAATGGCAAAGGTGCTCATCTAGGCCTTGCTAAGGCAGTTAACGGTCAGGAACTATCTGATCCTGGTGCTGCTCCAGATTCAATTACCTATCAGATTTTGACGCTGACTGCTGATGGTAATAACTTGACGGTTACTGTTGAAACAGGCGCCGGTGTTTGGTGGACATTCAAATTAGTTAGAGTTCCTGTTTCAGCTCTCGCTGGAAGCTGGTCATTAGACGGCGCTGGTGCAGCTGGTGTTGGTCCGACTGAGGGTAGCATGGAGTGGTGGTCTGCCGATGCAGCTGCTGTTGAAGCGCGTGCTTGCTGGTTTGATGATAGCTTTGTGTTTGGCGATGACGGCTCGTTCTCTAATGTGATGGGCTCTGAGACTTGGTTGGAAACCTGGCAGGGTGCCGCTGCTGAAAGCTGTGGAGCTCCAGTTGCGCCTCATGATGGAAGCGCAGTTGCTACCTATAGTTACGATGAAGGTGCTGGTACCATTACAATCAACGGTAAAGGCGCTCACTTAGGTCTACCTAAGGCGGTTAATGGTCAGGAACTGTCTGATGCTAGCGCCGCGCCAGATTCTATTACATACAACGTTCTTACTGCGACTGCCGACGGCAACTACCTGACTGTTTCTCTAGAGACTGGTAGTGGCGTTTGGTGGACCTTTAATCTGGTTAAAGGGGCAGCTCCAGTAGCGCCAGTAGATCCAGTAGATCCAGTAGATCCAGTAGATCCAGTAG
>JAPKEJ010000044.1 GCA_028822155.1 Porticoccaceae bacterium | reverse complement strand
ATCACCTTATCGTTGAGCCGGTCAATCTCGCCTCACCCAACGTAGCCGAGGACATTACAAATCTTTTAGTGCAGTCTAATTTGGACGGTATGATTCTCCCTCCCCCACTGTGCGATGACCCATCAATTTTGCAAGCGCTCAAATCCTCAGGAAAGCCTTTTGCCAGAATTTCTCCAAGCATCTCTGAGGATCTTGGACTTCGTGTTGAAATAAGCGACTATGATGCTGCTAAACAGATGACTGTGAAATTAATCCAATTGGGTCATACCTCAATCGGTTTTATCACTGGCCGCAAAGGGACGGCAACGACTCGTCGCAGGCTCGATGGCTTTTTATCGGCGATGAAAGATGCGAAGCTAACAGTGCCAGATGACTTTATTTTAGAGGGCACCTATGAGTATCGCTCTGGACTGGATGCCGGCGAATCATTGCTGCAGCAGGCGCAGCGTCCAACAGCCATTTTTGCTAGTAATGACGAGATGGCTGCAGGAGTAATTGCTGCTGCTCATAAAGCTGGGGTTTCTGTTCCCACAGAACTCTCAATTGCTGGCTTTGATGACAGTGTTATTGCGACAGTTGTTTGGCCTCAACTCACGACGGTTCGTCAGCCAATTAAAGACATGGCCGCTGCAGCAGTGAATATGGTAACTAAGCAGTGTCGGGGACAAATGGAAGATCAGCCCACTGCACGTAAACTTCCTATTAAACTTATCATGCGGGAATCAACAGCACTCAAATCATAATTAGCTTTTCAGCCACGACCTGCACTTGCTATCCGGGTCAATAGTAACCGTAAACCACCACAAAAAAAGTGCCCTCTCTGGAACCTCAGGGCTAATATATAATTCTCTGCCCTGCTAGCACAACAGTAGCAGCCTATCGAATGTTTAACTTAAGCATGGCCAGAGGCCTATAAGCGCAAATTTAAGGGCGGAAAACTGTACAGCTATACACTTTAGCGTTTAATCCAAAGCTAGTCTTACGAAGCCAATTAAGGCCCCTACTGGAAGCCTTGATGTACAAAGATTGGTGGGCTGAGCTGCCAATCAAAAGTGCTGGAGGCTAGGAGTATCCTTTCGGCCTTACCGGTGCAAAATTCTGAGCTATTGGTAAACCTAGTTATGCTGATATAGACTGCGATTGTTAAATAATAGTCGATCCAATGAAAAAACTTATTTTATCTGCTCTAGCGTTTAGCCTATTGGCGTGCTTAGAGGCGCCTGCACAAACTGATGTTGTAGGCACAATTAATAAGCCAGCGAGTAAAAAACCAAATATCCTATTGCTTTACATGGATGACCTAAGGCCACAATTAAACGCTTATGGCCATGAGCAAATCATCTCGCCAAATATTGATGCTCTTGCAAATCGCTCTGTACAATTTACCCAAGCATACAGTAATGTTTCTGTATGCGGAGCCTCTCGAGCCAGTATGCTTACCGGCATGCTACCAACCAAAACTCGTTTCATCAATTACAGTACCCGAGTTGATGTTGACACACCGAACCAAGTTACCTTACCCAGATTGTTAAAGAATAACGGCTACACCACCATCTCTAATGGCAAAATATATCATCACTTAGACGATCGAGTTTCTGATTGGGACGAAGTATGGCGCCCTTACGCATTTGACAAAAATGACCAAGGCTTATCTCCATTAGATTATTGGCAGTCATTGTGGAGAGATTATCAACTGGCTGAAAATATCGAATTATATAAGGCGACAGACACTGGTCCTGCGTATGAAAGCGCAGATGTCAGTGATAACGCTTACATCGATGGCTTGCTTACTGACAAGGTCATTAGAGATTTAAAACGATTGAAAACCAACGATAAACCGTTTCTGTTAACTGCAGGGTTTATTGCTCCGCATTTACCGTTTAATGCGCCAACTAAATACTGGGATATGTATGATCGTAAAGAGATCAAGCAACCATACAATAACTACGTGCCTAAAAATGCACCTAAAAGGTCGATAAGTCGTTGGGGAGAAATGCGTGCCTATACTGGAATTCCTAAACAGGGTGATGTTAGCGATGAAACGGCCATATCACTCATTCATGGTTATTACGCTACGGTAAGTTATGTTGATGCGTTAATTGGCCAAATAATGACAGCATTAACCGATCTAGAGTTAGATAAAAACACCATAGTTATCTTGGTTTCTGATCATGGCTACAACCTGCAAGAGCATACTCAGTGGGCTAAATATACATCGTATAGAACATCGACCAGAGTACCATTGATGATCCATTTGCCGGCAATGGAAAAAGGTAGCAAAAGCAATGCATTAGTTGACTTAATTGATGTCTACCCAACGGTTGTTGAGCTTTTAGATCTCGAAGTACCCAAGCACCAATTAGCGGGTGAAAGTTTAGTACCAGTACTTAAAGATCCTAGCCTTGATGGTAAAAGTCATGTGTTTTTGAAAAACGGTAAGGGTTACACCATACAAACTCAAGAATACAGCTATACCGAATTTATTAACAACGATAACAAGACGTTTGCTAGCATGCTTTATGATCACCGAACTGATGTCGATGAAAACATCAACGTTGTTGATAAAGCTAATTACGCTGATACAGTGACGCAGTTGAGTAAACTTTTACATACAGAGTACGTCAGTAATATTATCGGTGACTAGTGAGTGAGCAGTCAGTGAATAACAACCTCCCTCGCAACTGGAAAGACGTCATAGGGCTTTTAGCCCTGCGAGCACGCCCCAAGCTCCTCGCATATAAAGCCATATTGAAAACGAAGCATGGAGACCTGATTACCCTCTATTGTTCGGTATATTTGACCCTACAGCCCTTTTCAATCATTAATAAAATATATAAATATCATTAATTGCAATGCTTGGTAAGGGTTGCCTCAAAAACTATTGGTGATTCGTTAAGCATTTAAAGTATAAGTCGAGCACAAAGCTCTATAAATACGCTTTAAGGAAACTTTAACTGTTTAGATTCATCGTTCAGGGTTATATCGGGGATGGACTTACAGACGTAATAAAGGCTCCCTGTTGGAAGCCTTTGTTGTGGAGGTTTAACTAACCCCCCTTCTCTCCAGGGGGCAATAAAAAGCCGCACTATATTTGTATCGCAACCTAAAGCATAAAGTGCCGTTAGGGTTGGCAAGTCCTCGATGAACAAGTACTTACATTGTATGGCGTCCCGTAGGGGAGTCGAACCCCTGTTACCGCCGTGAAAGGGCGGTGTCCTAGGCCTCTAGACGAACGGGACGCAGGATGTAACCTAAGCTAGTGAAGGTTTTGAAGGATAGCTTTCGCTAACAATCTAAACCAAATTTTAGGTGGACGCTAAAACAATTCCAAATCACCAAAATCTTTCTCTATACCTCCTGCTCTTCTTTCACTAAAGCAAGGCGGGCATTATACCCAGAGAAAGCCTATGCGCAATGCCTTTTTGCCTAAATTTTAAATACAATAAAAAAAGAAGCATAAGTCCTCTTTTCATTATGGTTAACCGTAATATTATATTGATTGAAACCAAAAGATATAATTTATTAGGTACAATGCGCACCCTAAAATAAAACCATCGCAAAGCATGCAAGTAATGAAGCCACTTTTACAATCAGACAAATTAAAAAATGTTAATTACGAGATTCGAGGTCCCGTGCTTGACTATGCAAATTGGCTAGAAGATGAAGGGCAACAGATACTTAAGTTAAACATTGGCAACCCTGGTGCCTTTGGTTTTGATGCGCCTGACGAAATAATACGCGACGTCATTCACAACCTTCGCGAGGCACAAGGGTATTCTCACAGTAAAGGACTATTTGCCGCTAGAAAAGCCGTTATGCAACGATACCAAACTGAGGGTATTGACGATATCCAAATTGAAGATGTCATTATGGGCAATGGCGTTAGTGAATTAATTGTAATGTCGATGCAAGGCTTGCTTAATCAGGGCGATGAAATCCTCATCCCCTCCCCCGACTATCCGCTGTGGACTGCAGCAGTGTCTATCGCAGGCGGAGCGCCAGTGCATTATGAATGTGCAGAAACTGACGGTTGGCAGCCAAATCTCGACGATATAGAGCGACAGATAACTCAAGATACCCGTGGCATTGTTATTATTAACCCAAACAATCCCACTGGTGCGGTTTATTCAAAAGAAGCCTTACTGGGTTTAGTCGAAATAGCCGAGCGGCATGGACTGATCATATTTGCCGATGAGATTTACGACCGCATTTTATATGACAACGCAATACACCATCCCCTTGCCCTTTTGGTAAAAAACACACTGTGCTTGACCTTCAACGGGCTTTCTAAAACTTATCGCCTTGCTGGATTTAGGTCTGGATGGATGTTGATTAGTGGCACCAAACAGATAGCCGAAAGTTACATTGAAGGCTTAGAAATGCTGGCCTCTATGCGCTTGTGTGCGAACGTGCCTGCCATGCTAGCAGTACAAACCGCGCTTGGTGGGCGGCAAAGCATCGAAGATTTGATACTCCCCGGTGGTCGCCTACTTGCTCAACGTGACTTAGCTCATAAACTTTTAACGGCAATTCCCGGCGTAAGTTGTGTCAAACCCCAATCTGCGATGTACTTCTTTTTTAAGTTAGATCCAGCAGTCTATCCTGTTGATAACGACGAAAATTTTGTCCTCGAACTGCTAAAGGAAGAACGACTGCTGATCGTTCAGGGTTCTGCATTTGCCTGCAAAGATACCCAACACTTCAGAATAGTATTTTTACCCGACCAGGACATGCTTATTAAAGCGATAGAGAGACTCTCTAACTTTCTCCTGTCTTATGCAGCTAAACGCTAAAAGATGGCATAGGCGCAGTGATATATCATCAGGGCGTTAACCTAGATTAAAGCCTAAAGAAGTGAGCGTTAAGCAATCATTGTGAGATAGCTTTAGCCGCTCAGAATCAAATATCATAGCCTTCCACTCGCGACGGTCCGGATATTCTCTTCGCAGACGGTCAAAATATTCACCTATAAGATTAGAGTTAGGTTTAACACCGTCAAGTATCGATCTCATTCTGGCGTCATCTGCCCCAACGTCAAAACTAGCTAAAATAGCATCGGCCACACGGCTAATAACCACCGGGCATGCGTCCATGGCGTCAAGCTTAGGGCTATTAATCTCTTCCCATGAAGCACCCTGCCAATTCATAAATTCTTTGAATACCATGGATGTTCCCTTTACCTTTCCCTCGAGGCTATATCCGGCAATATGAGGTGAAGCCATTGACACATATTCGAGCAACTCTAAGTCAATCAAAGGTTCAGATTCCCAAACATCGAGTGCAACTAATAAGTCCGCACCTCCCTTTAACCGCGCGAGTAAGGCTTGGTTATCAACAACTGCACCACGGCCAGCATTGATTAAGAGACACCCAGGTTTAAGCTTAGAAAGCGCCTTAGCATCCAGTAAATGATAGGTGGGTTGTAGACCAGAAAAAGTTAAAGGCGTGTGTAGACACAGGATGTCACTATCTAGCACTGCCTCAAAATTGGTGGTTGCTATTCCACTGTCGGGGCACAACAAGGGATCGTACACACGGCAGCTAACACCGATCGATAAAAGCGCCTTTAATAGGCTACCGCCGACATTACCGCAACCCACTATGCCAACTGTTTTGTTCCGCCAATCAGGTATTAATCGAGTCATGACGGACAAATCATATTGCATTACGGATTGAGCGTTACAACCAGGAGCATGAGCAAAGTGCACGCCCTCTGCTTGAAGATAATCTAGGTCGATATGGTCTGTTCCAATAGTTGCAGAGCCTACAAATTTTATCTTGGAACCATTCAGAAGATCGGCATCCACCTTAGTCACCGACCTCACCAATAAGACGTCCGCATCCGCTATCTCTACCGTAGATATTTCTCGGCCAGGCAAAAGATCAATATCACCATAAGGTCCAAATAATTCTGTTACTAACGGCATACTTTGGTCAGCAATAATTTTCACGCTAATCTCACTTAAGTAATGGTGGAGTGGTTATATATTGGCTAGTCTGCCGTAGCTTAAGATCGGTAGTGCGCCGAGAAAACGCCGAGCCAAACCCCATTTCTTCACAAAAAATCTCAAAGGCATCTAGATGAATACCCTTCCATTCAATAGCTTGCACACTAGGCACCGATTCAGCATCACAAGTGATTGTGGTCAACTGCCTAGCTAACTGCAACTGATCCGCACAACCGGCTAGTTTACCGGCCAATTTTTTTGCCCCGCGAATCGGTAAATCTTGTAGCTGATCGAGATGACTCATGATTGCTTCTACGTCGGAAAAATGCGACAGCATCTGCTTAGCTGTCTTTGACCCGATGCCCGGTACGCCGCGAATGTTATCGCTTTTATCACCGACTAAAGCAAGATAGTCAGCCATTTGATTGCAACCTAGGTCTAACTCAGCCTCAAGTTCAGCCTGGCCCTTAGCGTTGGATTTACCAAAATCCCAATAAAGATCTTGCCCCTTAATAAGTTGCATAAGGTCCTTGTCACGACTGACAATGACAGGCTGAACATTCTTTTCCCTGACAGCGCTGGCCATGCTACCAATCAAGTCATCGGCCTCAAACTCTGCTGATGCCATTTCAGTGACACCAAGCACACGGCATAACTGCCGACAGGCATTTAACTGAAAGGCTAGGGCTTCATCAGGCAGTTCACGGTTAGCTTTATAATCCACACACAATTGATGCCGAAAGCCCGTACCAAGACTCTCATCAAAGGCGCAAAATATATATTTTGGCTGCTGTCGGCGCAATAAATCAAGAAGAAACCCGGTGAACCCGTAAACGGCATGAGTCGGAAATTTCGGCTCGAGAGAATGCCAGTTCTCCGGCAAGCTAAAGTAGCTTCGAAAAACATAGATTGGGGAGTCGATTAATAAAGCCTGCATGCTAATTCCCTAGCCAGTTTCCGTTAATTGATAATACTCATCATTGAGGACATTCGGGTGATCGAAAGCCACGCTCAGTCTATCTATAAACACAGCAGCTTTGGGCGGTAAGGCCTCAGAGTTGCACCAAGACTTTACTTGATCAACGATGTCCTGCCTAAACAGATCACTTGGCGCACCGTCATGGAGGCCATCCAGATTATCTTCGCTTACATGAAACTCATGGCCACAGGCCACTGCAAACATCCATTCCAACGCCTGGGGCTTAGTTTCCGCAGCCTCAAAATTTGCCTGTTGATCGGCGCTACGACCATCAGGATGGTACCAGTACCCAAAGTCTTCCAATAGGCGTCGTCGATCCCCTGCAAGACACCAGTGTGCTATTTCATGAAGAGCACTCGAGACAAAGTCGTGACGATAAAAAATACGACAGAACTGATTTTCCATTGTAGCAGGTAGATATAAGGGTTCATCGGCCCCTCCAATCAGAATAGTGTTGAAGCTTACTTCAAACTCTCTAGAGAACAATGAGGTAATTAGTTGTAGTTTTTTGCAGGCCACAATAGGGTACCAATTCCAATTTTATTACTAATGTTTAACAGTCTATCTGACTTTTACTATCTTTAAAAAGAAGCCTGTGGCCAATAACTATTATCGACCGCTTGATACGAAAAAACCATGCTCTTTCTTCAGGTTTTCTTCGATGAAACACTAATTGTTGTGCTTTATATTTTTCTAGGGTACCTTATGTAGTGATAGTGTTTCATCTGTCCACTGCCATAAGGAGATTTATTTATGCCTAGATCGGCGATTGATTCCTCTGATGATAATGTGATTGATATCTTCACCCGTAAACCACTCTCCGAACTCACCAACAACCGTTTAGTCCGTATTGCTGCTGAGCTTGATGGCTTAGAAATGCTGTACAGCAACCAAGAAAATCCAGACAAACTATTTTCTATCAAAATCCTGGCATGGGGACTACGCCTTAGCGGCGAGGTTGTCGCCCTTGTACCCTGGCTCAGCAAGCTAATGCCCTGTGATGAAATTAGAGACCCTTTAAATGGTCAATGGCAAGGCTACTATGACCAAGGCATTGATGAATTGTTCTTCTCCGCTCCCCTACATAAAGTAATGGAACTAGAATCTGCAGCCGAATATTATGATTACCAGTGTGATTCCGAAACCGAAATAATCCAAGAAATCCCCGATAGTATCGGCACACATAGCGTACTCTCAGAGGATGGCTTTCAAAGCATTTGCTTAAAAGAGGTTGTAAGCTGGCGACTGCTCAACAACGGAACTATTGAAGCAATGCTGATCGATGATAAAAAGATGGAAGCCACGCCGGTTCTTCCTGGCGACGACTGCCTTTATCCTGCAGAGCAAAATCCAGACTTCAGATATTTTTTCCAGCACAACATAGCCAATAAAATAAAATGCCAAGACCCAGAAGCGTTAGCTGCAATTTTGTTACTTCAAGAAAATTAACATTGATGACAGCCCTCAGACCTTATGACGTTTTAAAATCAGGTCTTCACTGGTTTCCATAGGCCATTAAGCGCTGATAACGTTTTTCAACTAGATCATCGATATCTTCAGATTGGAGCTCATCTAACTGCTTAATGAGGTGTTCTTTGAGGGTGACACTCATGGCTTCTATATCTCGGTGCGCACCACCCATTGGTTCAGCGATGGTGGCATCTACAATGCCTAGTTTTTCTAGATCTGATGATGTAACCCCCATTGCTTCGGCGGCATCTGGTGCTTTCTCGCTGGTCTTCCAAACAATATTAGCGCAGCCCTCTGGAGAGATAACGAAATAAGTGCTGTATTGCAGCATATTAAGTCTGTCTCCTACGCCAATACCCAGAGCGCCTCCAGAGCTACCTTCACCGATAACCGTGCATATAATTGGTGTCTTTAAACGAGACATTACAGCTAGATTTCGAGCAATAGCTTCCGAAATATTTCTTTCTTCGGAATCAATACCAGGATAAGCCCCAGGGGTATCAATCAAGGTCAGGATTGGCATATTAAAGCGTTCAGCGGTTTCCATTAACCGGAGGGCCTTGCGATATCCCTCTGCCTTAGGCATACCAAAGTTACGCATAACCTTGTCAGTTACTCCGCGACCTTTCTCCTGCCCTATAACCATGACAGGTTTGCCATCTAGCCGAGCGACACCGCCCACAATTGCACTATCATCACCGAAATGACGATCACCATGCATTTCTTCCCAATCAGTAAAAATTCTTTGTATGTAATCAAGCGTATAAGGCCGATGAGGATGCCTAGCAACCTGAACTACCTGCCAGGGCGTTAACTTTGCATAAATATTTTCTGTCAGTTTTCGTGACTTACCACGCAATTTCGCCACTTCATCTGCGATATTAAGTTCGTTATCATTACCCACCAAATGCAGTTCTTCAATTTTAGCTTCTAATTCGGCAATGGGTTGCTCAAAAGATAGGTAATCTAAATTCATCGTTATTAATGTCTCGTATAACAAAAGGTATTGTAAAAGCGCAGTTTAACATCTCTACAGACCACTGCTAGTACAGAATCAATGATAACGTAAAGTGACACTGTTTTTTCCGAATTCCTCTCGAAGATGAGAAATCAGTTCATCACGAGGTTGAATTTTCCATTGGTCGCCCAACTTTAATCGACCTTTCGCATGAGATAGCGAATAATGAACTTCGACGGCGCAGTTACCATCCTTATAGCCGCTAACAGCCGAATGAAATTTTTCCACCCAATCACCACCTTCGGCAGGAATACGCAGTTCCAAACACTTTAATTTACTGCAACGTGCCTCATATATTGATTGAATAGAATCTGCGACCAACTTCAATCCACCAGTAAAGTCATCCTCAGACACAACCCCCTTAACCACTAAGAGTGCGTCTTTAGAGAGAATGTCACGATAAGCATTATACTTATCAGCCCAAACTGACAATTCAATACGCCCACTCTTATCGTCTAAAGTTAGGAACGCAAAATTCTCTCCGCGCTTATTTCTCATAACCCGCATAGCAACGACCATGCCCGATACAGCAGTACCTTCTTTTCCAGGACGCAAATCAACAATCCTATTAGGCAACATTTCCTTTAACTCGCTCGCATACTCATCAATGGGGTGACCCGTAAGGTAGAGCCCAAGGGTGTCTTTCTCCCCAGTCAGTCGCGCCCGAATAGAAAGTGTGCGCACCGCTGAGTATGCGTTGTAATTAATATCGGAGGCGCTATCAACAATAGACTCTCCAAACAAATCACCCATTCCACTGTTTTTATTTTGCACGTGCTGCTCTGCGAGTTTTACCGCCTCATCCATGCAAGTCAGCATCACCGCGCGACGATAACCTATTTCACCCTCAGGTCCAATTGCATCCAAAGCACCGCCTTTTATCATCGCTTCAAGTGCCCTTTTATTGACCTTTCGACCATCTATTCTTGCGCAAAAATCGAATATATCCTTGAACGGCCCCCCGCTATCGCGGGCGGCAATAATGGCATCAACCGGTCCCTCGCCTAGACCTTTAATTGCGCCAAGGCCATATATAACTCCACCTTCGCCGTCCACACTAAAATGAAAATTCCCTCTATTCACATCCGGAGGCAATAAATTTAGTTCCATTGCACGGCATTCATCTATAAAGGTAACTACTTTGTCCGTTTTGTCCATATCCGAAGATATTGTGGCCGCCATGAACTCTGCAGGGTAATGAGTTTTTAGCCAAGCGGTCTGGTAAGCAACTAGAGCATAGGCTGCAGAGTGTGACTTGTTAAAACCATAACCTGCGAACTTTTCCATTAGATCAAAAATATTTGAAGCTAGATTTTCAGCAAAGCCCTTTTCAATGGCACCCTGCATAAATAAATCACGCTGCTTAGCCATTTCATCTGCATTTTTCTTACCCATAGCGCGTCGCAATAAATCAGCCCCACCAAGCGTATAGCCTCCCATCTCCTGAGCAATTTGCATCACTTGCTCTTGATACAAAATAATCCCATACGTTGGCTCTAGCGCCGGTTTTAAACATTCATGCTGATACTGAGGGTGTGGGTAGCTGACTTCAGCTCGACCTTTTTTACGGTTGATAAAGTCATCTACCATACCCGACTGCAAAGGTCCTGGCCGGAACAGAGCCACTAAGGCGACGATATCCTCAAACCGATCAGGACCCAGTTTGCGAATCAACTCTCTCATTCCGCGAGATTCTAACTGGAAGACTGCCGTAGTTTCCGCACGCTGCATCAAGGCGTAGGTAGCGGCATCATCTAAAGGTATTTTTTCTATTACCAGCGGCTCTTCAGCGCCGTTCTGTCGCGAACTATTAATCATTCGCAGAGCCCAATCAATGATTGTCAGCGTTCGCAGTCCAAGAAAGTCAAACTTGACTAAGCCAGCCTCTTCCACATCGTTCTTATCGAATTGAGTTACAACACCAGCGCCAGTTTCATCGCAATAGATTGGCGAAAAATCTGTTATGCGAGTCGGCGCTATCACGACCCCACCAGCATGTTTACCGCAGTTACGAGCCACACCTTCTAGCTGCAAAGCCATTGACCAAATTTCAGCCGCCTCGTCATCTTGTTTTAAAAATTCGCCAAGCTCTTCTTCTTGATCGACAGCCTTTTCTAATGTCATACCAACTTCAAAGGGTATTAATTTAGATAGCTTATCTGCCAGCCCATAAGACTTTCCTTGCACGCGAGCAACATCGCGTACTACAGCCTTCGCTGCCATCGTCCCGAAAGTAACGATCTGAGATACAGCATCACGGCCATATTGCTCGGCGACATAAGCAATCACGCGATCCCGCCCTTCCATACAGAAGTCAATATCAAAGTCTGGCATTGACACTCTCTCCGGATTGAGGAAGCGCTCAAATAATAAGTCGTATTCGATTGGGTCAAGATCCGTTATTTTTAGAGCATAGGCTACTAGAGAGCCAGCACCAGAACCACGTCCTGGACCTACTGGAATTTCGTTTGATCTAGCCCAACCAATAAAGTCCATCACAATCAGAAAATAACCCGGGAAGCCCATTTCGATAATAATATCGAGCTCAAACTTTAATCGTTGTGCGTAGATCTCCTGCTTCTCTTTGAAGTTTGCTGCATGAACATCAAATAAATCAGCCAAGCGTTCAGCAAGTCCCGCTTCGGAGGTCTCAATGAAAAACTGATCCATCGTCATACCTTCGGGAATTGGATAATCTGGCAAAAAGTACTCGCCTAGACGCAAATCGAGACTGCAACGTTTAGCTATTTCAACCGTATTTTGTAAAGCTTCAGGAATATCAGAAAAAAGTTCTGCCATTTCGTCTGGACTACGCAGATATTGCTCCTGGGAGTAGCATCTCTCTCTCCGTGGGTCATCTAACGCACGGCCTTCGTATATACAGACTCTAGCTTCATGAGCCTCAAATTCATCTGGACTCAAAAATCTCACATCGTTTGTTGCAACGACGGGACAGTTTTTCTCAGTAGCCAACTCAACTATTGCATGAATATAGTCTTCCTCACCCGCACGCCCAGTACGCTGCAATTCAAGATAGAATCGATCAGGAAAAATATCCATCAAAGCTGTTAGAGATACCTCAGCCTCCTGTTTACGACCAGAGATTAGCGATACACCGATTTCTCCCAGACGACCGCCAGATAATGCAATCAGGCCCTCGCTATACTCTGAAAGCCAAGACTGTTTGATGGTCGGCACACCCTGACGCTGTCCCTGCTGATAAGCCTTGGATATCAAATTAGTCAGATTTTTGTAACCAACATTATTGCTGACCAAAAGTACAAGCTGAGTAGCTGCACCCTCACCACTTTCATCCACCACTAGAAGATCAACTCCAACAATGGGTTTTATGCCAGCGGATTGCATAGTTTTGTAAAACTTTACTAGGCCAAAAAAGTTATGGAAGTCGGTCAAAGCAACCGCAGGCATTCCCAACTCAGCCACTTTGGCTGCGAGTGGCTTTAAACGCACCAGCCCATCGACAAGCGAATATTCAGAGTGAAGTCTTAAGTGTACAAAGGTCGTGGTCATTATGAGTTTTTCGTTAATAGATGCTGGGCATCAACTCCATAATGTACAAAGCTGTCCGCCATAAGGTCAAATACGGTGCCCTCATACTCAGGAATCTCGCTGTCGCTCACTGTTGTCGCTGCGACTTTTTCACCCCACTTTATAATTCCCGCTCCACAGGTTAGTCCCGCACCAAATGTGGCCGTCAGTATCGTCATGCCCGGCGTCACAGTACCATCTGCAATAGCATCACATAATGCGAGAGGGATGGAAGCGGCAGAGGTGTTGGCATACTCATCGATCCGAACGACAACCTTTTCCATCGGGAAACTTAGCCGTTTTGCTAAGGTTTGGATAATACGGATATTTGCTTGGTGTGGAATGAACAAGTCGATATCTTCTGTGGTCAACCCTTCTTGCTCGAGCACTTGATTAACCGAGTCCGCCATCCCTTTCACTGCGCTTTTGAAAATTTCTTTACCATCAAAGTTTAGGGACACGAAAATGTCGTTAGTCCAATGCAACGGAGACAAACCCCAACTGGGGAGATGTAAACATTCTCGACTATCGGGGACACAGCCCATATGCGCCGAAAGTAATCCTACTTTCTCGTCAGTCGCCTCTAAAACAACCGCACCAGCACCATCACCAAACAAAAAGCATGACTCCCGCTTCTGCCAATCCATAGCCAGAGATAGACGCTCAGAGCCAACAACGAGCGCCTTCTTAATAGACCCCGACTTAATCATATCGGTTGCCACATTGACGGCATAAAACCAACTCGTGCAGGCAGAGTTTAAATCAAAGGCGGCAGCCTTTTTGGCGCCAAGCTCATTCTTAATGTAACTTGCAGTATTTGGACAAATTTCCTCAGGGGTGGTCGACCCAAGAATTATTAGATCAATATCTTCAGCGTTAACTCCCGCTGCTGCTAAGGCACGATCGCAGGCTAGCCAAGCCATCTTTCCGGTAGACACATGAGTATAATGTCGTTGTTTAATGCCTGAACGTGAAAAGATCCACTCGTCACTGGTATCGACTATTTTACTCATATCATCATTGGTCATAAGAAGAGGCGGTACGTAGCTCCCCCAACCGGTAATTTCTGCGTATTTCAAGCTAAAATCTCCAGACTTAAATGTTTTTTCTAATTAATCGAATGTAATGCTTGCAGGCTCGTAACTCAAGTCAAAACCTTCGTTTTTAAGTTTATTATTCAAGGTTATGCGAAAGCGAATTAATTGGTGAGCGGTAATAGCTAGAAAAGCGGACTCTGTTCCAACTCAAGGTCGAGTCTTACAGGAGCAAAAGACCGTCGATGAATGTCAGTCGGACCCATTCTCTGTAGTGCCTCAAGATGCTGCGGGGTGCCATACCCTTTGTTGGCGGCAAATCCATAGCCAGGGTACCTAACGTCCAGATCCTGCATTTCTGCATCTCTGACTACCTTGGCCAAAATAGACGCCGCACTGATCACCTCAACACGACCATCGCCCTTTACGACTGCCTCACCCTCAAATTCCCACTGAGGGAGCCTATTGCCATCCACAGCGACATAATCAGGTCTTATCTTCAGACCCATAACGGCCCTGCGCATAGCCATCATAGTTGCCTGCAAAATATTAAATCGATCGATTTCTGCAACCGAAGCCCTAGCAACACACCAGCATAGCGCTTGGCCAATGATATCTTCGTACAGGTTCTCTCTCTGCCTCGCCGATAGCACCTTCGAATCTGCCAAACCTAAGATTTCATGATTGCGCGGTAGTATCACAGCGGCAGTAACTACATCACCAGCCAATGGCCCTCGCCCAACCTCGTCCACACCTGCAAGCATTTTAGTGTCCCTAGGCGGCTTCCATGCTTTCATTCAGCGATCAACTTGGCGATAGCCGCTGCGGCTATAGAACCTGAGTTAATAGCAAGTAATTGATGTAGCGCTTGGAATTTAGCTGCCAAATTGGCAACCCTGTCGGGATTAAAAGCCTTTACCACCTGATCTGACAGAGCCTCGACGGTAGCCTGGTCTTGAATCAACTCGGGAACCAACATTTCGTTTGCAAGTAAATTGGGTATTGAAGTAAAAGGCGTTTTGATAAAAGGTGATACCAAAGCATAAGTCAGTGAGCCTAAACGATAACTAACTACCATCGGCTTTTTCAGAAGCATTGCCTCAAGGGCAGTTGTACCCGAAGCCAAAAGAACTACATCGGAAGCTTCCATGGCAACATGCGACTGCTGTCGAAGGAGAGTAACCGATTGGGTCTGACGAGCGGACAGTATTTTTTCAAGGTAATCGTAGCGGGCCTCATTGGCTGCTGGAATAATCAACTGCAAGCCTGGCAAAGTCTTATCAACAATTGCTGCCACATCGAGAAAAAGCTCAGCCATAAGCTCTACCTCGCCCGCCCTGCTGCCCGGCATTATGCAGAGCACAGGTCTGTTAGTACGCAACCCAAGAGCGCGTCTCGCGCCTAAGGTGTCAGGCTGCATAGGTAACTGTTTTGCTAAAGGATGTCCAACGCAGCAAACCGGAACGTCGTGTTTGTGATAGAAATCAGCTTCAAAGGGGAAAAGGCATAACATCAAATCAACGGCTTTTTTGATCTTTTTGATTCGTCCCTGACGCCAGGCCCAGACTGAGGGGCTAACATAGTGAACTGTTTTTACACTCCGAGAATGTAATTTAGCTTCTATGGTTAAATTAAAATCGGGGGAATCGATACCAATAAAGACAGCTGGCTTGTTTGTACTATAACGATTAATGATAGTGCCGCGGATACGCAATAATTCTGGCAAGCGCTTTAACGGCTCAGCAAACCCCATCACCGACAAGCGATCCATTTCAAACAAAGACTGAAAGCCCTCTGCCTGCATTTTTGGACCACCGATACCCTCAAACGTAGCATTGGGAAATTGCTCTTTTAGCGCCCGGATTAAATCAGCACCGAGCAAGTCGCCCGAGGCTTCTCCAGCAACGATGGCGAAGACAGGAGATTGAGTGACCATAATTTAGCGAATAATACCGCGAGTAGAACGCTCAACAGACTGCAGGAGCATAGTAATCACAACATCATCTCCTAGCTCAGCGATCAGTTTCAACGCCTCTTCTAGCTGTAATCCACGTCTATAAAGAATTTTATAGGCTTTATTAGCTAAAGATATCTGCTCTATCGTAAAGTCACGACGCTTCAGACCTTCACGATTTATAGTACGAGGTTCAGCGGGGCTGCCAAAGGCTGTCACATAGGCTGGAACATCGTGATACACGAATGCCGCCGGGCCAATAAAGCAATGTGGCCCAAGACTTACAAATTGATGGATCAGCGAATAGCCTGAGATAATAACCCAATCACCAAGCTCCACATGTCCGGCGATAGCCGAGTTGTTCCCCATTATAACATTACTGCCGACCACACTATCATGGCCAATATGAGCATAAGCCATCAATAAGTTATTATTGCCAATGAGTGTTTCGCTCTTATCTTGGATAGTCCCTCTGTGAATAGTCACGCCTTCTCTAATAGTATTATCATCGCCGATAACTAATCGCGTCGGTTCGCCTTTGTACTTAAGATCTGGCGTATCTTCACCCACGGTCGAAAACTGGTAAATCCTATTGTTTTTACCTAGCTTTGATGGACCCTTGATAACCACGTGCGAGGAAATGTTACATCCATCGCCTATTTCCACATCCGGTCCAATAGTCGTCCAAGGGCCTACCGTGACATTCTTACCAATCACTGCCGATGGATCAATTATCGCACTGGGATGAATCACTTATATTTTTCCCTATCTCTATAGGCACAAAGTAGCGTTGCCTCACAAGCAACTTCACCATCCACTGTTGCAGACGTCTTAAATCGCCAAATATTTCGCTTTACAGCCAACACCTCAGAAGCCAACATCAGCTGATCGCCAGGAACCACAGGGCGCTTAAACCGAACCTTGTCTACTCCAGCAAAAAGGTAGAGTTTACCGTCATCAGCAGTCGTTCCTGTCGAGGCAAAACCTAATATGCCAGATATCTGAGCAAGCGCCTCTATAGTCATTACCCCTGGAAATATTGGCGCTCCGGGAAAGTGTCCATTAAACACCTCCTCATTCACGCTAATATTTTTATATCCTAAAATACTCTTATTGTGCTCAACCTCGAGTACTCGATCCACTAACAAGAATGGGTAGCGATGAGGTAGCAATGCCATAATTTCATTAATATTCATAAACTTCCATAAGTAGTATTGACCCACATGCACAGGGAACTTGTCTTTAACTCCCATATTAAACTCTACGCGTTTTTCACACAGGCCTATTCTTCGAGTTTTTTTAACCGTCGAGCTATATCATCCAGCTGCCCGATACGCACAGAATTCTTTCTCCAATCAACTGTCTTCATCAATGGCATCGCGCCGGATGAATAAGACCCTGGCTCAGTAACCGATTTCGTCACCAACGTCTTAGCAGTAAACATAACGTTATCACACACCATCAGATGCCCCACTATTTTAACATCACCACCCAAAATACAATTCCGCCCAACAGTTGAGCTTCCAGCAATCCCAGCGTATGCGGCCATAGCAGTATTATCTCCGACGACTGCGTTATGGGCTATTTGAACATGGTTATCAAGGATCACGCCATTTCCTACTCGGGTGTCATTCAGCGCGCCTCTGTCGATCGTTGTACAGGCACCAACCTCGACATTATTTCCGATGGTTACACCACCTAATTGATGTATCTTCTGCCAGCCACCGGTTTCCCGTGGTGCAAAGCCAAATCCATCTGCGCCGATCACAGCACCACTGTGTATTCTGGCACTGTTCCCAATTGTAACATCATGATAAATAGTCACATTTGACGAGATATGAGAGTTTTCACCTATTTTAGATCGGGCCCCAACCACTGTATTCGATTCAATGTAGCAACCTGCATCGATAACCACATCTTCTTTAATAACAACGTTGGGCCCAAGATAGACGTTGGCGGCAATCTTGGCGCTAACATCCAAGGTAACACTGGAATGGACGAAAGAATCTCTAGACTCAGCATAAGTAAACCACTCTGAAATCAATGCATATGCCAAATATGGATCAGCCGTCATGAGACAATCGCCCGAATAATCCATGGCACTTTTCTCGGATAGAATAACCGCAGATGCGTGAGTGTCCGCTAGGTCTTTTGAATATTTTGGATTGGACAGGAATGCGAGCTGGCCTACTTCAGCATTCTGAAGCGTATTTAGCCCTTTTATTCTTACCTCAGGATCACCGCGTAACTCAGCCTTGAGGTACGCAGCAATTTCACCTAGAGAGTAGTCGTGTGTCATAAAATGCCATTACTGCTCTGTCGCTACACGAGTGTTTTGATTCAAGCGGTCGATAACTTTCGCCGTTAAATTATTTTCCGGACTAGCAACAATGACAGACTCAGAGCGCAGTAACAGAGTTATACCTTCTTCCTGAACAACTTGGGCCAACGCCTCTTGAAATTGCGGGGATAGCTCCTGCATTATTTTCTGCTGTAACTGCTTTTGCTCGCCTTGGATCTTTTGTACCGCAAGGTCGTAGTCAGCTTTAGCATAGGACATTTTCTTCTGCTGCGCTGTCACCTGCTCTGCAGACCAAGTAAGGCGTTTAGTTTCAGCTTCTTTACCCAAAGATTGCAGATCGGCAGCTGACCCTTCAGCTTTGGCTCTAAGGGCTACGAAGTCCGCGCTCTCTTGAGCCACTTTAACGCTATTTTGAGCATAATCAGAAGCAAACATGGCCTGCTGAATATCAATAACCGCTATTTTAGTTTCCGCGGCTACAGTAACCGATGCCAAACTTAAGATGCTAACTAAGACCAAAACTACCGTTTTCAAATTCCTCACAACACTTCTCCAAACATAAGATTAAAATTAAAATTGATTACCCAACGAGAACTGAAAAACTTCAGTTTCATCAAGCTCAGTTGCATTAAGTGGCTTCGCCACACTAAACGTGATGGGTCCAAAGCTACTCAACCAGGTTGCACCCAATCCAACAGAGTATCTCAGAGCTCCAACATCAGGACTAAAACAATTTACCTGAAGATCACCACATTTGGTATTAAAAATATTGCCCACATCAACAAAAAATGTAGATTGCACTGAGCGTTGGTCTTTTATGAAAGGCAGTGGAAAAATAATGTCCGCGCCAAACTCAACCTGCACATTACCGCCTGTTGGCCTGCCTTTAGCGTACCTACCTTCGCAGGGAGGGTCTTGCAACACACAGGTAGGGGTCGATCTAGGACCTAGTCTCTGTTTCTCAAAACCACGCACTGAGCCAAAACCACCACCATAATAGTTTTTGAAGAAGGGTAACTGACTGGTGCCACCATAACTTTCACCATATCCCAGATCAGCTCTTAACTTTAAGGTCAGGGGCCCAATTAAACCTCGAAGATACTCAGCCTTGTAGGAGAGCTTATAAAACTCCAAACCTGAGCCGGGGAGATACAGTTCAAGACCCAGACGTTGAGACGCGCCTCGAGTTGCGAAGATACCTCTATTTAAAGTTGATTTACCCCAATTTAAATTGAAGGTAATCGAATCAAAATCCGTACCATTAGCTGCAATAAACTCATCAATTTCGTAAGAAGTCGTGTAATCACCTTGCGTAAGCGCCAGGTTCTCATAACCGAAACCGAAGCCTATTCGCTGAACTTCAGACACAGGATAACTCCAGTTTACTCGGACACCATAGGTATCCTGCGAGAATGGCTGCAGCCGAAGTTTGCTGTAGTCAGTTTCACTCGCGTAAATACTATAGCCAGCACTCACTCCATCGGCGGTAAAGTAAGGCTCCGTATAACTAAAATTTAATGAGCTCGAATAGGTGCTGCGATTTATACCGACCCCAACCTGTTTACCCGTACCCAAAAAATTATTTTCGCTAAGGTTAGCGCCAAGCATCAACCCATAGCCCTGCGAATAGCCCAAGTTAGCACCGACAGAACCCGAAGGTTGCTCTTCAACGGTATAAATCACATCTATTTGATCGTTAGTGCCGACAACTGGAATGTTCTCCACCGTAACTTCTTTAAAAAAACCTAACCTCTCAAGACGGACTTTAGATAACTCGATCAACGAATTACTAGCTGAGCCGCCTTCCATCTGGCGCATTTCTCTGCGAAGTACTGGATCTGCAGTTTTAGTATTTCCACGAAATTCTATTCTTCGCACATAAGCACGCATTCCAGGTTTAACCAAAAAAGTGACCTTGGCTGTCTTTTCTTCCACGTCAAGATCAGGAAACCCCTCAACTTCAGCAAAGGTGTAACCTTCATTTCCAAGACGCCGGGTAATATATTCGCTCGAGGCAGTCATTAACGCTTGAGAAAAAATTATTCCCTCTCGCATTAATACCAGCGCCCTAACCTGCTCCTCTGGAATCATCAAGTTTCCAGCGAGTTCGATCCCACTAACGGTATAGACGTCGCCCTCGTCAATATTAATAGTAATAAAGACTGATTCTTTATCTGGGCTAATAGAAACCTGAGTGCTGGCCACCTCAAACTGCAGATAACCCCTGTCTAAATACCAAGTTTCCAGTGTCTCTAAATCACCAGATAGCTTTTCTCGAGAGTATTTGTCGTTACTGGTTATCCACGACAACCAGCCTGTTTTGTTTTGTTCAAATTGATCAAGCAAGTCTTCCTCAGAGAAGTCTTTATTACCGACAATATTGATATGGCGAATTTTTGCTACATCACCTTCATCGATGTCAATATTGACCGCCACTCGATTTCGCGGCAATTGCTTAACGTTTGTTTTGACCAGTGCGCCGTAGCGACCTTGCGAGACATACTGCCGCTGAAGCTCTTGGGTCATACCCTCAAGAATCACCTGACGAAAGATCTGCCCCTCAGCCAAACCGTTGTCACGCAAAGCATCTAAAAGCTGATCAGTTTCGATTGCCTTATTGCCTTCAAGGTTAATCTCGGTAACCGCTGGACGCTCAACCAAACCAACGACTAAGATACCATTCTCTCT
>JAPKEJ010000043.1 GCA_028822155.1 Porticoccaceae bacterium | reverse complement strand
AGGTTGCTGATGCAGGATCGGCCCCCACTAAAATAGTGGCTAAAATAGGCGCTTGACCGCCATTCTTTTGTTTAAGCTCGGCAACTCGCCCGGCCAGGTCAGCCTCGGATTGAGTTGACAAAGATTTTCCATCAAGAACTAAAGCAGGCATTTTTTTTCCTTTTAACGGGAGAGATATTGGTTGGCGGCTAAGGTAGCGAAGGATAACCAATTACGCAAGGCTTTAGGCACCCTAAAAACGACATAAAATTAACTTTTATAACCTAAATCAAGCCAAAATGCGGCCACCCAAGCGACGTAAACCAGGCGTTTAGGCAAATCAATTGACGATCTAAAGGCGTCATAACTCGGCTTAGCCGGTGCGCCTATATCAGATAACCCTCGGCCATCTCTTCGCCAGTGGCCCACAGGCGCTCTGCCATTGGCTTATCGAATATGTGGTGCTCGCCGCTGACCATAACCGCATTGCAGTCCTCAAAATAGGCCCCACTGACTCCCTCCAGAGCGGGATTAGTCGCCACATAAACTTGAGTGGCGGCCCCCTCCTGGGGTGTTTTCGCAATAAGACCGCCAAACCAGTCAAAACCTTTGCTTATAACCGCAGGAGCAGTCCGAGCAATTTTAGTTTTGACTAAACCTGGGTGAATAACATTAGAAGTGACGCTGGAGCCTCTTAATCGTGTGGCTAATTCAAGCGAAAACAATGCATTGGCTAGCTTGGATCGACCGTAAGCTTCCTGCGAATCAAATAGACCTTCACCTCGAAGATTGTCAAAATCTATGCCCACGGCGGGTGCCTGAACATAAGCGGATTTACTTCCCACATTTACAATACGACTCGCCTGAGCTTTTTTCAGTAAGGGCATCAACCTGTTTACCAACACGAAATGACCCAAATAATTCACCGCAAATATTTTCTCGACGCCGTTGACCAATTCTAATTTGCCAAAGGTATTAACGCCCGCATTACACACCAAGATATCGATGGGAAGACCGAGCGCGGCAACTGTGTCTGCGCACTCTACGACGGATTGCAAACTTGACAGCTCTAAGACCACGGGCGTGGTAATACCCGTCACGCCAGAACAGGCTTTAGTGGCTTTCTCAAGTGTTCTACCGGTACCGATAACATGTGCCCCTCTCAGCGCTAATACCCGCATGGTCTCGAGACCCAAGCCAGAATTACAGCCAGTGACCATGGCCGTCTTTCCGGTTAAGTCTAATCCAAGGGTCACTTCCTCAGCTGTCGATGCAGCACTATAACGTCCCACTGGGTAACTATTATCAATAGTCACAATTGGCCCATTTTCGCTGCAACCAACTAGTATAGGCATCGTAGCCACCGCCGTTGCCCCATATAAAAACTGCCGCCTATTCATTTTTATCCTCTCATTGGCCTCAGAATGTGGCCATAGGTTATTTTACGAATGAAACAAATATTACATATACTTAGACTCCAAAAGGAAGCCCTATTACATAGATAACGCCCTTGATCCTATTAGGTTGACAGTGGCGCTTTGATTATCATTATCAGCCTAGATAATAGTTTTCAACGCCTCGATTAACCTGGCAACTTCTTCACCGCTGGTATAGTGCACAAAGGAAAGGCGCACGACACCTTGTTCCGGGGGTATGTTCAAAGCCTCCATCAAACGATAGGCATAGCAGTTCCCATTAGCTACGCCAAGACGCAGTTCTGCTAGTTTTGCCGCGATGTCAGCTGGGTCGACGCCATCAACTGTAAATGAGACTGTAGGGGCTCGATTCTTAGTGACAGTCTTCCCTATTAAGCTGATACCTTTCCGATCCTTTAGAAACTCTAATAAGGGCTCTAAATTTGCGGTTTCGGCATTGTGTAGTAGTGCGCCAACCCTGTCAGTTTTAGAAGATAGTAACTTTTCACTATCACTAAAATGATGCGCATCAATCGCCTCGAAATAATCAATGACCCCATTAACCGAGGCAACTTGCGCGTGATCTGGCCCTGCGGGGGTAAACCGACTGGTAGCAGAGTCCACATTGAAAAAATGTGCTTGGCTAGGGAGCGCTTGATTCAAAGCTGCACGCATCACCATTACTCCAAGATGCGGCCCGTAGACCTTATAGAGGGAGAAGAAGTAAATATCAGCTCCCAGCGCTTCCACATCTGGCAGACCATGGCCAGCGAAGGAGACCCCATCAACGAACACCAGAGCGCCTGCAGCATGAATTTTATCTGCCCACTCACGCACAGGGTTAATACTGCCGACGATATTTGAGCAATGGGTAAAAGCTACTACGCGTGTCTTTTCATTTAAAAGTGCATCCAACCCTTCGACCTCTAACTCGGCTGTTTTAGGGTTAACTTGCCATTCGCGAACAATAATACCTGATGCCTCCAAACGCCGCCAAACACCAATGTTCGCCTCATGATCTTGGTTAGTCACGATAACCTCATCACCGACTTCAAGATATTCTCTTAATGCTTGTGCCACGACATAGCTATTTTGAGAGGTTGAGGCACTAAAATGCACTTCATCGGCCTCAACGTTAAGCCATGACGCCATACGCTCTCTAGCATGAGTCATTTTTACCCCAGCGCTCACTGAGGGCTCAAATCCATAATAAGGCTGAACTTTGGTTGCAGAGTAGTAGTGATGCAATGCGTCGATCATTTGCCGACAGGCGTATGAACCGCCGGCATTCTCAAAATGAGCGAAGCCTTTTAGGCTTGGTTCGCTAAACGCTGGAAATTGGTTTCTTACAAAATCTATATCTAATTGGGTCATTATCTATCACTTTATTTTAACGTGCTACATAGTCCCATCAAATGCCTGAAGATGGCAACCTTGATGGATGCCTGATTTGATTAAACCGCCTATCCGAATATCACTAAAGTAATCACGTAATTATGAAGAGGAGCTGTCGGTTACGCCAAAGCTACAATATAATCGTTGTCAGATACTCATAATTACTCAAGAAATTACTGGTGTCTTATCGCTAGCTTGACTCTTATTACCGGTTATCCAGCTACCTATACTTTTCGAATTCTCGGTTATAACATAGGGGCAATGTGAAATAAAAAACTTATCGCAAAGCCCGATCAGAAGAAATATTAAGAACTTAAGTCTAGGCAGGGGTCAATCCCGTGAATGATGCACCAGAGGCCTAGCTATCGCTCCTGCGATCCAACGTGTATATTGTCAGCGTTAAACTCGATTGCTTGATCTTTTCAGTAGTACTTACTCTCGAGGATCCCCATGCAACGTTGGTTGATTTTGATTATTCTCTGCCTTTCTGGCGGTATAATTTTCATACTGCCTTTTCTTCGAGAAGTTTATTATATCCCTATGCAGCAGGCTTTCGCTTTCAACAACACTCAGATGGGTGTGCTGAGTAGTGTCTTTGGTACCGCAGCCTTACTCGCTTACTTCCCTGGTGGCTGGCTAGCTGATCGTGTTTCTTCACGAAAGCTAATGAGCATCGGTTTATTGGGCGTGGCATTAGCCGGCGTTTTTTATTCTAGGTTTCCTTCTTACTCCATAAGTATTGTTATTCACGCGTTTTGGGGTCTCTGTACTTCGTTGGTTTTTTGGAGTGCCATGATCAAGGCCACACGCAACTGGGGGCCGTCAAATAAACAGGGTCGCGCATTTGGCTTGTTGGAGAGCGGCCGAGGTATTTCTGAGCTTGGCAGTTCGTCGTTATTGTTAGCTTTTTTCGTATGGATGGGCAGTCAAGCTGAGGCTTTATCTCAGGTCATCCTGCTATTTTCTTTATGTAATGCATCACTAGCGGTATTGGTCTGGTTATTCTTGAAAGACACCGTAGGAGACAAACTAGAAGGGGTTAATAAGACAAAGTTGGGGCTTAAGGAAATAATAGCGGTGCTGCGAATGCCGACGGTATGGCTGATCTCTATTATAGTACTCACCTCGTATAGTGCGTACTGGGGCGCCTATTATTTTGCTCCTTATGCAACCGACATTTTTGGCGTCAGCATCGTTATAGGTGCCTCTGTGGCGGTGGGAAAAATGTGGCTAAAACCCTTTGTTGCTGTTTTGTCTGGGTTTGTGGCGGACAAGATGGGGGTGGCGAATACCGTTTTTTATTGCCTGTTAGCCATGACGGTCTGTTTTGCAGTGTTCTCAGTGTTACCGGGAGGAGGCAGTTATTTGGCGGTTATGTTGATAACCGCGATGATTATTTCTATCGGAGTTTTCGCGCTTCGGGGTTTATATTTTGCTCTGCTCAATGAAGGGGGCATATCGTCCGCAGCAACGGGGACAGCAGTTGGAGTAATCTCAGCGATTGGATTCACCCCAGATGTTTTTATGCCTCTACTTGGCGGTATTTTGTTAGATACCTATCCAGGTGCTCAAGGTTACCAATATTATTTCGGTACGATTGCCATACTTTGCCTAATAGGTACTTTTTCAGCCTACTTAATGATGCGAATAGTCCAAAAAGGACGCTTTAAATCGACTGCAGATGGCGCCGTAGAGGAAATAATTAATGACTGATATCTTAGATTTAGTAGAAAATTCTACCATGACGTTTTCGCTCCCAAGCGATTGGTACCTGTCCAATGATATTTTTGCTCTTGAGAAAGAGCACATATTCCTAAAAGAGTGGGTATGCGTTGGTCGTGAAGAAGAGATTCCGAAAGCAGGCGACCATAAAGTACTAGACCTTTACGGTGAGAGCATTTTGTTACTCCGTAATACTGAGCACCAACTACGGGCCTTTTATAATGTGTGCCGTCATCGTGGCGCCCAGCTATGTCCCAGCGGAGAACAAGAGGACACTGATGACCGTATACCCCTAAAAGGCGGCGTAGTCGGCGGTAAAACAATTATGTGCCCCTATCACGCGTGGAGTTACGATTTAAATGGACGACTGATCCGTGCTCCGCATCTAACACCTCAGATGGGGTTGAATCTTGAGAATATCCGATTGCACCCTGTAGCCTGTGAATCTTGGGGTGGTTTTGTCTTCTTACATCTTAGTCCAGACCAGGCTAAACCATTTTCAGAGCACATAGCGTTGAGCGCTGAGAGGTTTAAGCGATATCCATTAGCGGAACTTGTGGTGGCTAAGACCTTGAGTTACAACGTCAACGCTAACTGGAAAGTGCTTTGCGAAAACTACAATGAGTGTTATCACTGCGGTCCTGTTCACCCTGAATTATGTCAGTTAGTCCCGGCTTTTAAGGAGAACGGTGGCGCTGATCTCGACTGGGATAACGGTGTCCCTCATCGAGAGGGCGCGACGAGTTTTACACTGACCGGGACGACAAATCGTCAAACCTTTCCAGATCTCGATGACTTTGAAAAGGAGCGTCACAAAGGCGACCTAATCTATCCAAATGTATTCTTAAGCCTAGCTGCAGATCATGTCGCCGTTTTCATCCTACACGCGGAAGGTCCAGCAAAAACCCGTATTGACTGCCATTTTTTATTTTCTCAAGAAGAGGTCAATAAAGACAATTTCGACCCCTCTGATGCGGTGGACTTTTGGCATCTGGTCAACAGGCAAGACTGGTCGATCTGTGAGCGTGTACAAACTGGCATGGGTTCTCGAGTCCATGCGCAGGGCGTCTTCTCGCCCATGGAAGACTGGAACCTAGATATACGAAAGTACGTTAAGGACCGCATTGGGCCCTATGTCGATGTTTAAATGACAGGGCCTGGTGGGTACTCAGCGACGGGTATATCACGAAGATATAAATCGTTGCTTTGACGATCTAGTTCGCGGGAAAACGAGTGTCCGCTATGCACCGCATGAACCAAAGCACCGGGCGCAAGAGCATCACCAATTGTGTGGATGGACTTAATCCCAGCCTTGGCAAAGTCTTCTGATCTGGCCATGAGTGATTGGTATATGCCATCATTGGGCATCCTTAAACCTACTATGACTACAGACTTTGCAGGAACCCGCTGACTTTTATTAGTAAATATATTGCTCAGTGTGGCTTCCCCTCCATCAAAAGCACTGAGTAATTTTTGAGTATGCACATCAACATTACAGACATCGAGTGCTTGGTGCACGTAGGGTTGTTCATTGGTCATTATGGTCCAGGCTGAAGCATGTCCTGCGGGAGTTGCGTAGGAGACTTCAATACCCTGTTGAGCAAGAGACTCAGCAATCACGCCGCCCAAATAATAGTTATCAAAATCATAAACTAAAACTGGGGACTCTGGAACGACGCCTCGGGCCAAGTCGTCTGGCGTGTAGACATTAGGCTTATTGAGTTCACCTAGGGGGATTTCTAGTGATGAATAGAGGGCCTTTGTCCAGTACGATCCTGTGGCTATTGCGACACGCTGATGTTCCAAGTTAAGAATATCCTCGGCATCCAATTCACTGTCCAAATATAGCTCAACATTAGACATCTGTTTCAGTGCGTATAGCCTGTACTCATTTACTCTGGCCCAAGTATTTAAACCTGGCAATTTAGTTTCAAATAATAAGCGTCCACCCATTTCATTGGACTTCTCAGCGATAGTCACCTGGTAGCCACGTCGAGCAGCTATTAAACCTGCTTCTAGTCCCGCCGGACCCGCCCCAACAATGAGTATTTTGTCACTGCTACCTGGCGATGCAAATTTCTCAGGATGCCACCCTTTACGCCACTCTTCGCCAGCAGTTGCATTCTGAGTGCAGCGCACGGGAACACCATCATGCCAACTGGCAATGCAAATATTACAACCAATGCATTCACGTATCTCATCTACGCGACCTTCTCTGATCTTGTTGGGTAGAAAAGGATCAGCTATCGAAGGGCGGGCGCCACCAATTAAGTCAAGTACGCCTCGCTTTATCTGTGACACCATTGTGTCTGGAGACGTGAAACGACCAACCCCGACCACAGGCTTGTCTGTTACTGTTTTAACAAAATCAATAATCGGTTCATGGGCACCTTCCGGACGAAAGCGAGACGCACCGCAATCGGTGGGGCTAGAGTCCATTTTGACATCCCACAGATCTGGCAAGTCAGAAAGTAGTGATACAACTTCATGGGCTTCAGAGGAAAAATTCTCACTAGGTTTCGCGCGGAGCTCCTCTAAACTGATGCGCAATGCCACGCCACATTTGTCGCCCACTGCATCTTTGGTAGCTTCAATTAACTCTCGCACAAATCGTACACGGTTGGTTACCGATCCACCGTAGGCGTCGGTCCTATGATTCCACTCTTCAAGTAAAAACTCATATCCTAGGTAACCCATACCTGCGTATATGTAGACAATATCAAAACCGGCTTGTTGCGCTCTTTTAGCCGCCGCCACTTGCCAACTGATCACATCCCGAATGTCATTGTGGTCCATAATGCGTGGACGCAATTGTCCCATAAATCCGACATGGGTCGGTGCCCACGAGATGCCTGAGGGTGAATATGGTGCAATTCTAGAGGTCCGATTCATAACCGCGCCTCCACCGTGCCATAACTCGACCGCCGCCAGAGCGCCATGCTTATGAATAGCATCACAACTCATGGCATGAGAGCGAACATCGTTATCGTCCCATAATCGCGCGAAGGGCAGTGGACTGTCGTCAGAAGAGGGGTGTATCGATACAGCGCCAGTTGATACAACGCCCCAGCCACCCTCGGCTTTCATGCCTCTAAAGGCGGCCCTAACTCTTGGATTGGCCTCTGTCATACCGCTGGCATGTGGCACTTGGTAAAAGCGATTGGGAGCCGTTACTGGGCCTATTTGAACCGGTTCAAACAAAATGTCATAGCGAGAAGATGAGCTCACGGATTGTTCCCCCAAATAAATTTTATATCGATTAAGCCTATGATTCCCTATCTCTAGCAAGGTAGCTAAGTTCATCGTCTTTTTCAATACTAAAAACCCTTAAGATTGGGCTTTGAAATCTATAGTCTGGGCGCGTCTTTATAGGGCCCAGAGGATCAACAGACGAGTTGTTATGTGCCAGCACAGTTAACTATTCTTACCGGCTTCAAAACCTTTCAATAACTGTTTGCCAACGATACCAATGGCTGAGGCCAACAAAAAAGGAATCCAAGTATCTTGATAAAAGAAAGCTTGAACAAAGAAGTAAACAGCTGAAAAAATGCCTATTATCCACATCCAACCGAAAAACGTTCCCATGGACTCACGTTTCATTAGTTCTGCTATTTTCATATGGTTCTCCTTTTTAAATCAATAATAACTCAATAGGCATTCTAATCAACTCGAGATTAGATAGAGATAATTGTTTAGAGCCGCCTACAGCACATTAAAAATAAACATTCAAAGCTTGAAGGGTAAAGAGTAAAAGACCCAATTGATTTAACAAGGCGACCGATAAAACCTCTTCGTAGCAGATTACATTATTTATTATTACAACGACACAGCCACATCAGTTTACAGCTGGTGTGGCCCGTAAATGATGGGTTTCGGCACGGATGGCACTGAATTCAGAACCCGTATTCAACTGTGGCCAGCGGGCCGAATTACCCAGGTCTCGCAGGATTGTATGAAACAATTCAATGTCCTCAACTGCACCACGTAAATCCCAGTCAGCGCTCCAGGCATCACAGGTCTGGTGATAGCAATTGCCGGTGTAATCTGCAATCCATTGATCGCCCGCGGCGCGTCCGCCCTCAATTAAGTCAGCTCCGCCGGCGATTCCCATAAGCAGTAACACGGGTACTCCCTGTCTAGCGAGGGAAAAATGATCGGCCCGGAAAAACAGACCATTCTCAGGCAGATTTTCCGGCGTAACTACCCGTGACTGCTTTGCGGCGGCGCGTACCAGATCGTATTCCAGATCACTTTGGCCCTCACCGACTAAAATTACATCTCTTGCTGGACCAGCAGTCTGCAAAATATCTAGCGTAAAATTAGCTACGGTTGAATGCAGAGGATAGATAGGTTTCATGGCATAGGCTGCTGAACCTAGCAGGCCACTTTCCTCTGCGGTCCACACGGCGAACACAACGCTGCGCGCCAAGGGGGAACCAGCCTTAAGAACACGCGCCAGCTCGATCACTCCGGCGGTGCCAAGCGCATCGTCGTTTGCTCCGGGACGCACCGTGCGGCCTTGAGCATCTGGCTCGCCCTGGCCATAGGCATCCCAGTGGGATGAAACCATCAAGGTTTCGTCAGCTTGCGTACTACCGGGCAGTCGTGCCAGCACGTTTTGGGACTGTATTGTCTCGAGTGAAACCTTAAAACGTGCGTTCAAGGACACCTGTGGTAATTCAAACGCAGAGAAGTCATCGCGCCGGGCGCGCTCGCGCTGCTCGACAAGATCTAACCCAGCTGAAGCAAACAATTTAACCGCGGCATCATAGTGGAGCCAGCCCTGTAAAAGCGGTGGCAATGGGCCGGTGGTCTCCGCCAGTGCAAATTGCTCTCCGGTAGATGACGACGCTACACCCCATCCGTAGCCCGCAGCCTTGTCTTCATGAATCACCAGAGCTGCCAGCGCACCGCGCCGCGCAGCTTCCTCATATTTGTAGGCCCAGCGGCCATAATATGTCATGCGCCGATTACCAAATCGTCCCGCCACTGGCTCATCAACTTTTGCTGAGAAATCTGGGTCGTTAACCAAAAATACAGCGACCTTTCCGTTTAGATCAACATCACCAAAATCATCCCAGTCTCGTTCAGGTGCGTTGGCACCAAAACCAACAAATACTAAGGGCGCATCATCAATTCCGACGGTCTTAACGGCCCGCACTGTGCTCACCGCAACATCAATACCCTGTTGCCATGTTTGACTAGCAAGGCCTCCCGAAATACTCAAGCTGCCGTCTTCGGCTAGTTGCGTATGGATTAGGGGTACCGCATGTGTCCATGACCCCTCTACACCACCCGGCTCAAGACCTAGCGCCTGAAACTGGTCGACCAAAAACGCGATGGTTTTCGGCTCGCCAGGGCCTCCAGGTTCACGACCTTCGAACTCATCTGAAGCCAGTACTTTGACGATATCCGACAGTCGTTGACTGTTAATCTGGGCTGGTTTGGCGACTATGGCGGCATCCATTGGGTTGTCGATGACCGTCTTAGTTGATGGGCCACAGGCGCTGATGCCGACGATTAAGCTAAGGCTGATGCAAAACTGGTTAAAGCGCTTCATAAAAATATTTCCAGACAGAGTTAAGGGGTGGAGCAAGACCACCCTGTAGATACCTATGCTACCTCATAATGACCAAAACAGCGGCAGTTTATAGTCACTTAACCAATACAGTGATTTCGTTAGCCTTTGGGGTAGGGTGGCCTTTTAATCCTGGGCCCCAGTAGAAAGAATTCCAGCTTTTGTTGTTGGATATAACATTTTGGTATCGCCATATTTCAAAGGCTGGTTGTTTTTGTTGGCCATATGAGTGAGTATATAATGGTATTTAAAGAAACAAACTAATAACGATTTAAAGGATAACTAGGCGAAAATTAACATTATTCGCAAATCTTCTTTAAAGCTAAATTCTGAAAATAGACGCTAATGGAGAAATTTATGGCTAAGGGACAGGATTCAAAAAAAGCGGGTAAGAAGAAGGCTGAAAAAACATTAAAAGAAAAACGCAACGAGAAGAAGGCTAAGAAAGCTAACAAGTAGGACTTGCTCTCGTCTTGTCGAAGCCTCTCACTCAGTTGAGGGGCTTTTTTTATGAGTCTAAGAATAACGAGATGTATTACTAGAGTTTAAACGGTAGTGGCGGATTGGTAACCCCAGAGAGGTAAAAACGGCACCATTGATGCCGTTTTTACGTTTACTCTACTTAGCGCAACTAAGGGCCTGCTCTATATCAGCAATAATATCATCAACATGCTCAATACCTACAGAGATACGGATCATCTCTCGACTCGTTCCAGCAGACTTCAATTCATCATCATTGAGTTGGCGATGCGTTGTACTCGCAGGATGGCAGGCTAGAGACTTAGCATCACCAATATTGACAAGGCGTTTAATCAGTAGCAGGGCGTCAATGAACTTAGCGCCAGCAGCTTCGCCACCTTTAATACCAAAGCTTAAAATTCCTGATGGTTTACCAGAAACAACTCTTTTTGCCAGTTCATGGTACTTATCAGATTCAAGCCCTGCATAGTTAACCCAGTCAACGAGGGCATGTGCAGAGAGGTATTTAGCAACCGTTAGTGCATTCTCTGTGTGTCGTTCCATGCGCAGAGCTAGAGTCTCTAAACCCTGCAAGATTAGAAATGAGTTAAAGGGCGAAATAGCAGCGCCCATATTGCGTAGCGGTACTACGCGTGCACGGCCGATAAAGGCTGCTTCGCCCATTGCATCGGCGTATACCACACCATGATACGACGGATCTGGTTGATTAAATACTGGAAATCGTGGGTGATCTTTCCACGGAAATTTACCCGAATCAACGATGATGCCACCTACAGATGTACCATGGCCTCCTATGTATTTGGTAAGGGAATGAATAACAATATCTGCGCCTAGCTCAAATGGACGGCAAAGAATAGGTGTGGCGACGGTATTGTCTACAATCACCGGAATACCGTGCTTGTGTGCCATGTCTGATAGAGCTTGGATATCAACGATATTGCCGGCAGGGTTGCCTATGGACTCGCAGAAAAGTGCTTTGGTGTTGTCATCGATCAAGGCTTCTAGTGCATCGATATCATCACCTGAGGCCATGCGCGCTTCAATACCTTGGTTCGGCAGAGAGTGAGCAAAAAAATTGTAGGTGCCTCCATACAATTGGCTAACACTAATAATGTTATCTCCGGCGCGCGCAACGGTTTGAATCGCGGCGGTAATGGCTGCCATACCAGATGCCATTGCCAGAGCGCCAACACCACCTTCCAACAGTGCAACACGCTGTTCGAGTACGTCGTTTGTTGGATTCATAATGCGAGTATAAATATTACCAGGTTCGGCCAGGTTAAATAGATCTGCACCATGCTGTGTGTCGCGGAAACTGTAAGAAGTAGTTTGGTATATGGGCACAGCAACCGCACGGGTTGTTGGATCATCGTCAAACCCAGCATGAATCGCTTGAGTCTCAATTTTCATAAGAAATAGCCTTAGGTTATGGTATTAGTTGGGCAAGGGGGCAACATCTGCGTTAAAAAGCTCACTGTTCATATGTCTAGATGTCCAGATGGCTAAATAGGATTCCAGTGTAGTACCTAAATTATGTTTGGACAAGTAAATAAATAAATAAAATACACATAATCATCCGAATATAAGCGTCAAATAAGCCGTTCAGCATTGCAGGCTAGGTATCTAATCGGCTTAACGGCGAATTAGGGTAGACATAGCGATAAATAATCATATAATAAATGATCATATGATAAATAAGCCCTATTAATAATAGGTATATAAGGAATGATTTTTATGAAATTCAATCTATCTTACTTAGTAATACTTTCGAGCAGTCTCTTGCTTTTTAGTGGGTGTAATCCAAGTACTCAAGCAGCCAAAAATCTTGATTATGCCGCAGCTTTTTTAGGCACACATGAAGCACTTGAAACCCTTGAAGGGTATTCTATCGAAAGTGAAAGAGATGAATACATAATGGGACAAGGCCCAGAACCGGGAAAGGGAATGATGCTTTTAGCGGCTCCTTCTACAAAGGTTTCCCATCAACTGCCGAGTCAATCGATAAAAATAGACCTCATTACTACTTTGGCTGCTCGAGAGGGTGGGTACATTAAAAGGGAGATAACCACGTTGCTTTTGGGGGAAGCAGGCTATCTTAGTGAAGACGATGCGATGGGCATAGTAAAAGAAAGAGATAAAATTCTCACTTCCGATAAAGCGGCAGCAAATATAAAAACCGAAAGATTGCTTAATCCTCATTTGCTATTAAAAGAAGTATTAAATGATCCGAGCCTTTTGCTGGATGAGAAAATAGAAAACAATATCCAAAGAGGCTGGAGATTTAAGCGATCAGAAGTGATGCCTGTGACCATTGACCGAATTCGTCAGACTGGTCTTAGAACGCTCATCGCAACACAAGAATGGGAGGACGAATCTAGTAAGAAAAAATTCTATCCCAAAATGATCAATAAGACGGTTACTAATCCCGATTGGTTGGCTGATTGGCAAAATAGTACGTTTATTAATGAAGTGAATTATGATCAATTTAGCATTAAAGATAAGTTGCATCCGATCACTTTTTTTATTGATCCAGACACAGGAAGGATTGAAAAGTTGAGTACTATGGAATGGGATGTTGTATACGGTGATATTGAAATTGAGGTTAAGTTCGATAATTGGCAGGTTTTCAATGGTATTGCTTATCCAATGATGCTTAGGATGTCTCAGGGTGGCGCTCCTCGATGGGAAATAAGACGCTCAAGTGTTGAAGTCAATCCAGATTACTTAGAGGAGACTTTCCAAGCACCCTCTGGGTTAAGTTATATTCATGATCAAGAGGCCGCGAAGAGAGGCTGGGAAATCAGTCAAACCATGAGGATGTTTACTCTCTCAGGTGCTTATCGCCCTAAGCTCAATGTTATAGAGATTGATGCTGGAGTGCATTATTTGTCTGCTTTGCCAATCGATGGTATCTACACCATGGTGATTGAGCAGGATAATGGTGTAGTTGTTGTCGAGCCTGGCATGAATGATTTGAAGGGCGAAGAAATCATCAAATGGATTAAAACAAATATACCAAACAAGCCCCTTACACACCTTGTTGTTACCCATCACCACAATGATCATGGAGCCGGCATCAGACCCTATATTGCAGAAGGTGCAGCCCTTGTTGTGCATGAAACAGCTGAAGAATTTTATCGCGCTCAAATCAATCGCCCTAAATCATCGGTTGTTGTTGATGCATTAGATCGAACGATAAGAGATGGTTTGGAGGTAATCATAGGCGTCTCTCCAAGTGCAGGCTATACGATCAACGATTCAAATAGGCCAGTAACCGTTTATCCGGTTTTCAATGGCCATACAGAGGACATGGCCGTTGCGTTTTTAGCAAATCAGAACATGCTTTATGCTGGCGATCTCTATATTAGTGGTGTGGCTCGTGATAAGCGATCGGGAACCATTAGAGGACCTAATGTTGTCCCTTATCATTCAGCAATATCTCTAAACGATACGATTAAGCAATTTAATATTCCTGCAGACAATCTTCTAGGGTCTCATGATAAAGATATCGTAAGTTATCAGGATTTAATTGACTACATAACAGATTGAGATCTAAGTTGATCCACGCGTTTGAAAATATCAATCTAAAAGCCGTCCTAACGGTCCTTGTTCTCGGTTGTATGTTGCTTTCATATGAAACCAACAGCCAACAGATCTCAATACAGGACTGTAAAACTTGCCCTTTGATGGTTGTCATTGAGTCTGGCAGTTTCACAAAGGGCTCACCAGTAAGCGATCAAGGCTCGAGGGAAGACGAGAGACCTCAGCATCAAGTAGATATCAGTTATAACTTTGCTATTGGCCGGTATGAGGTTACAAGAAGAGAGTATGAGACATTTGTTCAAAGCACTGGGCATGACAGTCGTGGCGGGTGCTATGGAGCGACTGAGGAGGGCATCCAGCTGGGCATCGAACTGAACTGGTACGACCCGGGCTATGCTGTTGCTGACAATCATCCTGTTGTCTGTGTGAGCTGGAATGAAGCCGTATCCTACGCGCGCTGGTTGAGCGAGGAGACTGGAGAAACTTACCGATTATTATCAGAATCAGAATGGGAGTATTCAGCTAGAGCTGGAACCAAAACCATTAGATTTTGGGGTGATTCTGATGAAGGCTGTGATTATGCTAATGGGGCCGATTTGGATATCACTCCAGAAAGTTTTTTAGAAGAAATGAAAGGCAGGGGTACGAAAATAGTTTTACCGGAGAATTGGGTTGTTGCCAATTGTCATGACGGTTATGAATACTCTGCACCAGTGGGATCGTTCGAGCCTAATGATTTTGGTGTTTATGATATCTTAGGTAATGTGGCTGAATGGGTAGGAGATTGCTGGGAAGCTTCTTACGAGAATTCACCAAGAGATGGGACGCCTAGATTAGCGGGAGACTGCAATCGCCCGATACTTAGAGGTGCGTCGTACTATGATATGCCACTCTATTTGAGGTCATCCAATCATTATGGTTTTCAGTCTAACCAGTCTGAAAACAAGGATACCCGTTATATTAATTTTGGATTTAGAGTGCTAAGGGAACTGAATTAAAGCCCCTATATCTATCTATTGGTATTGATCTTTAGATTTCTCAAGGCCACCGCTTAGTAACGCATCTAAAGACCAGACAAAACAAGCAATAACTTGAATTACCTGGCCTGGTTTGATGTCTATTTTATACCGTTGGTTTGATATTTCCATTTAGACTAAACAGATTTTTGGGATCATACTTGTTTTTAAGTTTAACCAATCGTCCATAATTTTGACCATAACTTGTGGCTACAAATGCCTGATCTTCGTCCATGAGCTCATTGATATAAATTCTTTCAGCACAATATGGAGTTAAGCCTTTCCAGTAGTCTCGGCCCCACTGTGTATACTCTTCAGTCTTAGCATCGTTAGTCCAATGACCGCCAACTTCAATATCCCATTTAGCATTTCTTCCAACCCAAGGAGTATCACTTTCCGCTACGTCAGAAATAGCACCACCAAACCTTACTACTCTCATCGTATCGAAACGACCTTGTTGGAAGCTCCAGCGGTTCATTAATTCTTCTGTCAATTTTGGATTGTACTCATCCATCTGCCTGCCTTTAATGTAATATTTTCTATGATGGGCATTTCTTTTATCGATCACTTGCTGATGATCAATGAATTTTTTCTTATGTATGTCATCAGACATAGGCTTACCAAAGTCAGTAATGGTTTTAAGCGCTTTACTCGCTTTATTTTCATCACCAATGAATAAAGAGCCTAAAAAGAAATAACCTTTCCCAGTTTTATCATCATTCCACATGCCAGCATTCAGCACAATATTGTTAGGCATGTCTTCAGAATAGTCATAATAAAAATCCCAGATGTCTTTTGCATGTTTCATGTCATACAGATTCACGCCAACAATAATCTCTCCATTAGGGAGAGGCCTGAGGTTATAAGTAAATGAGGTTACGATTCCAAAATTACCACCACCACCTCTAACTCCCCAAAACAAATCTGGATTCTCTTGCAAACTAGCTTTTCTAAAAACTCCATCTGCGGTCACAATATCAACGCTGACAAGGTTGTCGACTGTCAATCCATACATTCTCATCAATGACCCGATTCCACCACCGAGAGTGAGACCTGCAACACCCGTATGTGAAACCACACCAGCTGGAACTACATAGCCATGGGGCAGTGTTTTAGAATCCATATCATATAAAGTACATCCTGCATCAACGGTCACGATTTTTCTTTGTAGATCTACACTGGTTTTTCTCATTCTAGACAGATCAATGATGATGCCGCCATCGCACGTTGATTTGCCGGATATGCTATGGCCACCACTTCTTACTGCTGTAAGTAAATTCTGATCTCTAGAGAAGTTAATAGCTTTTTGTATATCTCTGACACTTTCGCAATACACAATTAGCGCGGGTTTCTTATCCCAAACGCCATTCCAAACGAGTCGGGCGCTCTCATAGTCATAATGACCCTCCGATATAACAGTGCCTTGAAAGCTAGACATGAAATCTAAAATATCTTCTTTATTTAGCATGATTTCATCGCCATTTAAGGAGATAGCGCGTTGATCACGGATGGCTGCCTTAGCCATGGGGAGATAGGCAGACGCCACCAAAATTGTTCCATTTTTAATAAAGTCTCTGCGTTTCATTAAATCTATTCTCTATATATGAATTTAATTACCCTATATGTGATTGTACGGCCTACCTAATGTATTAGATTTTACTTAACTTTTATTATTAATCAAACGATAAATAATAAACGATATTCGGACCCAGGCTGTCCCGATTTCTGTGCGAGAAAATCTAGTGGACTCGTCATTCGGTTAGTTAACAGGTAATTACTATAACAATCCACTAAGCATAAGTACTCAGATTATGAGATGATAATTCCACTATTGAATTAAGCGGAAATAGGCCATATGAGACGAGTTTTGGGTAAGGGTGCAAGTAAGGTTGAAAGGTACATAGAAGTGCGCATAGAGACACTGCGTGAAGAACGAAATAAGACCAATAATGAAAGCACTCATTTGATCTTAGACAAAGGCATTCTTGAACTAACCTATGTCTTAGAATTAACCAAAAGAGAAAATCATCCAGACGAGTAAATCTAACCTTTTAATATTCGACTGATGTTGACTAAAAATACAACCCTGCAAAATAATGCAAAAGGCTAGTGAGATGGTTAATGTCAAAAGAAGACTTTGAACAAAAGCTTGCCAAGGTGAAGGCAGCGCAGCAACGAAAGTTGGAAAAACAATTGGCTATTCAAAAGGATCGCTTAACCGACAGGGTTTATATTGAAAAGCAGAAGTCCAAGCAATATGCAGCAAAGCTACGACAATCGGATCGTCAGCGTGAGAGGCTAAAAGATAAGCTGGCGAGCCCTGAGTATTTAGAGAGTCAAAAAATTAAGCAGAAAAAGGCTAGAGCTAAAGGAGCTGAGACTTCGGCAAAGAAAGCGTTAAAACCTAGCAGCAAAAAGATATCATCAAAAGGATTAAAAGGCCGAACAAGAACATCCGAGGAAAAGCGGTTAGAGACGAAATTAGCAGATATGGGATGTATCTGTTGTCTAAATAAAGGTTGGTATAACTCGGCTATGCAGGTAAGTGAAGGGCAGCGTTTCATCTCGATGCATCACGTGGCGGGTCGAACTCAACCGTGGGCGCACGCCAAACAACTGCCGCTATGCCAGTTTCATCATCAAACACCTAGGCCGGAAAATGCGCCTGTTGATTTATTCCCTTTGCATGGTGGCTCTATAGCGGCTTGGGAAAAAATAAATGGAACGCAGGAGAATTTATTAAAGCAAGTATATTTACTGATTGATGAAGAACGCCCGTGGATAACCCAAGATAGCTTATCCCCATCAAGGGGAACTGGAGTGGTCGACGACGCTTGAACTGCGTCCTCAAAAGTAAAATTAAACTGACTTAATTATTGTCCAATTGGCCATCTGATAAAATATCGAGGGAACATGTCTAAAAAAATCAATGATCTAATTAATTTCGCGAGTAGCGCCGCTAAAGTAGAGCGTTACCCAACTGAACAAGACCGCCTAGTAAAAGGTACGCCCGAACAAAATAACACCCTTCATTTTTCCGTTGATGAGAAATTCTTCGCAGGCGAGTGGGGTGCTGAGGTGGGCTGTTGGAAAATCTGCTACACAGAGAATGAATATTTTCACATCTTAAGTGGCAAATCGATCTTGCGTGATACCGACGGCAATGAATTAACTGTCGTTGCCGGGGACAAAGTTTGTGTACCCGCAGGCTTTAAAGGGGAATGGGAAGTTGTAGAACCTACCCAAAAAATTTACGTTATCTACGAAGATTAACTCCGCCACCACTGCGTTGATCAATCAGGACTTTATGGTATATAAAAATAAAGGACTAGTAGGTATGTTCTAATGCTACTCTGCCGGCAATCATTCTTTAGCTCAAGATTACAGTTTAGCTCTGAATCTAGTTTCGCTGCTCCCAAAAAAATAAGAGAATTCCCTTGTCACAATATGATTTTGCCAGTTTAGGGTTAAACCCCGCCTTAGTTGATAACCTTGGAAGCCTTGGTTACACAAAAATGACGCCAATTCAGGCGCAAGCTTTACCCCCTATTTTAGCTAATAAAGATGTTATTGCTAAGGCCAAAACGGGCTCTGGAAAAACCGCAACCTTTGCCTTAGGTTTGTTGAATAAACTTGATGTAAAACGTTTTCGTGTGCAAACCTTGGTGTTGTGCCCAACACGTGAGTTGGCAGACCAGGTGGCGGTCGAAATACGCACACTGGCCCGTGGTATTCATAACATTAAGGTACTTACGTTATGCGGTGGTATGGCCTTTGGCCCTCAGGTTGGCTCTCTGGAGCATGGCGCACATATTGTTGTGGGCACGCCTGGGCGGGTTGAAGAACACCTACGCAAAGCGAATCTGAACCTAGATAACCTAACGACCTTGGTGCTAGATGAAGCTGATAGAATGCTAGACATGGGTTTTCAAAAAGCCTTAGATGACATTGTTAGTTACATGCCTAAACAACGGCAAACTATGCTGTTTAGTGCGACTTATCCTGCAAAAATCAAAAAGATCGCACAACGAATTATGCAATCTCCAGTGACTGTCGAAGCGGAGGATAGCCATAGCAAAGAGAGCATCATACAAACTCTGTATCAGGTAGAAAGTAATGAGGCGCGCGTAGAGGCTATTAGACTTTTGTTACAAGCACATCAACCTGAGACCACGCTTATTTTTTGTAATACAAAGATCGACACTGACCAGGTGGCCAATGAGTTACGTGCAGCAGGTTACGAAGCTTTGGCGTTACATGGCGACTTAGAACAAAAACAAAGGGACCAAACCTTAGTGCGTTTTGCCAATCGCAGTGCTTCGGTGCTAGTCGCTACCGATGTGGCAGCCCGGGGTTTAGATATTGAAGCTCTAGATTTGGTAATCAATTATCAAATTGCGCGTGAGTTAGAAGTGCATACTCATCGTATTGGCCGCACTGGTCGTGCGGGTGCTCAAGGGATTGCTTGCAGCTTATATATGCAAAGAGAAAATCATAAAATTGGTTTGTTAGAAGATTATTTGAAACAAAAGTTTGAACGTGGTGATTTGCCATCTATAAGCTTATTACGTCAGCCTCCTTTTTCGCCACCCATGGTCACCTTTCAAATCGGTGGCGGCAAAAAGCAGAAGCTTAGGGCAGGGGATATCGTAGGCGCCTTAACGGGTGTTGATGGTATTCCAGGCACAGAAATTGGCAGAATACAGGTGGGCGATCAATGGGCCTACGTTGCTGTAGCCCGAGAACATGGCAAAACTGCCTTTAATAAGCTGAGTCAAGGCAAGCTTAAGGGTCGTAGCTTTAAAGTCAGACGTTTACGAGATTAGTATGAGCATAAAGTGCCGGTATACTATTTTAGTAGCAACAATATTGTTAATTAAGCAATGGTGTTCTGCTGGGTAAAGCGTCAGCTTTGACAAGGATATTTATGAAACAAAGAGTGATGGGGTTTGATCTTGCTAGAGCTTTAGCGATTTTCGGAATGGTCATTGTTAATTTCAAAACTGTGATGAACGCTGGATCAGGTAACGAGTTCTTATTGTGGTTTGCTACGCTATTTGAAGGTCGGGCCTCAGCTCTTTTTGTTATCCTTGCAGGAATTGGCGTAACATTTTTAACGAACAAAGCCAGAAACTCAGGAGATAAAGTTGCTGTAAAAGAAAGTAGAGTCTCACTTATAAAAAGAGCGTTAGTACTGATCACTATCGGGTTGATATACACACCAATCTGGGAAGCCGATATCCTACACTTCTATGGTTTTTATTTCTTAATTGCCGCGACAGTATTCATGGTCAGTAATCGTTCCTTGTTGCTAGTCTCTGTTGTCATTACGCTAACTTTCCCCATCTTGATGCTTTTCTTTGATTATGATCAAAATTGGCATTGGTCTACCTTAACCTACATGAATCTTTGGTCTTTTGATGGAATGGTAAGGCATATTCTTTTTAATGGTTTTCATCCTGTATTCCCTTGGGCTAGTTTTCTTATCTTTGGGATATGGTTAGGAAGGTTCGATTTATCACAAACGATTATAAGAAATCAATTACTTACATGGTCTGTTATCACTTTAATCACGACTGAGACTTTATTTTACTTAGTTCGGTATTATTTGGCTGATGGGCTATCGTTCGGCATTTCACCTAAAGACGTTGTGTCGCTTTTTTCTACCAGCATCATTCCACCTTTGCCTCAATATATTATTTCAGCGGGTAGCTCGGCTTGTATAGTGCTGGTTAGTTGTTTATATTTTTCAGATAAGTTCAAAGACAGTAATATTAATAGATGGTTATGCCAGACGGGTCAGTTATCTTTAACGCTCTATGTTGCACATGTAATATTAGGAATGAGCGTGCTTGATAGCATAAATAGATTAAGTAATCAGCCGATAGGTTTCTCTTTATTTAGTAGCTTAATCTTCTGTATTTTCGGCGTGGCTTTCAGTGTGTTTTGGCTTAAAAATTTCAAAGTGGGACCACTAGAATCGATATTTCGCAAGGTCGCAAGCTAAAAAACGGTTAGCGTTGAGGCTCATCTGAAGACGCTAATGCCT
>JAPKEJ010000087.1 GCA_028822155.1 Porticoccaceae bacterium | reverse complement strand
ACATCCATCAGCTCTTCATTAAAGCCATTCGGATTAGTCACCAGCACACCATCTACAACATAGGCAAACGTAGACTCTGCATCACGAGTAGACACGATGCCACGAATACTGACTTGGGTGTCCCCGACGTTTGCCGAATCAACCATGGTGACATTGGGCATTAAACTAATGAAGTCTGCTGGACGCTGAATACCGGCACTCTCAATTTGAGACGCGGTAAAGGCAGTCACTGCAATCGGTACCTCCTGCAGATTCTCCGAGCGCTTTCGCGCTGATACTACAATTTCTTCGATTGCAATTTCTGCCACCGATGTTGTTGCCATGCAGGCTAATATTGCCATTGCCAACGTATTTTTTATATTTAACTTTTTCATTATATTTCCCCTGATTTTTTGACTCTTTTCCCTCTTACGTTAAATACTCGGTAGCGGATTGTTTTTGCTTAGATCATTTTTTGCTGCTCGCTCTACATTAAGAAGTAAGCACCAATAATCCTGACTCATATACAATTAGCATACGACAGTCCACGATGGTAAGTCGTATAAAAGACTAGATCCATATAACATTGGTCCATGCCCGGCAAGGGACACCCATGAAATACCGTACCCTAAGCGCCTATATTTTAGCCTTGCCCTAACCTTATATCCCGCTAAAAGTTGGTTTAACTGGAGCCGGCAGATGCGTTTCGGCTTCACAACGATTCCGAATATCTTCTAAGTCACCACCAAAATTAAATAGATCTGGCTCTCCAGCAGCGGCCTTTAATTTAGTGCGTAATGACTCTGTCGCACCTTGATCTACAGTTCCGTCAGGCGCTAGTACAACACCGTAACGTTTAGCGCCCTCAACGGTAACTAGTCGACGGTTTACATCTTGGCGAACTAACTCAGGATCGCGAGCGAAGGGATCACCCCAACCGCCACCACCCCAAGTATTGAAATACAAAATGTCACCTGTCTTAACTTTAACGCCCTCAACTTTTGATGGAAGCCATTGCTCAGAACCATCAGATCGAACAAGCTTTTTAGTCGATCTCAACCCTGTCTCTCCGCCCAATACTCCCCATGGGTAAGTCAGCCAACGGTCATCATGAATACCCACATCCCCATCACATAAAAAACGATAGGCGACCGTTAGGCCATTGCCACCTCGATGTAATCCGGCACCCCCAGAATCTGGGATTGTTTCGTAACGCTCTATTCGCAATGGATAATATGACTCGATGAATTCATTAGGCACATTAGTGAAACCGGGCCACAAGCTATGGCCATCGGGTCCATCCCCAATCGGACGACCAGGAATTCCGCCAAAACCAATTTGGAATAACTGAAACCATTCGCTTCCTTTTCCTGGCCGAGTGTCGTAGCCAGAAAAGAACAAGTGTGGTGAATCTGAAAAACCCGCCGCATTAAGCATCATCTCAGGAGCACCCATACCCAACAGTGCTCCAAGCACGTCAAATATGCGCCCTAACGCATGAGTTCTGCCGGACAGTGCCGCCGGATAATTTGGCTTTAACAAGGTTCCCTGAGGAATACGAACATCTACTAGGTCATAAAAACCATCGTTAAACACAATCTGTGGATCCACAACATTAATGGTGAATGACCCGAAAAACATTTTGAACATATCTTCGTTAAGGAAAAAATTAACCGAACTTTGGGCTTGAGGGTCAGTGCCGGCAAAATCAAAAATTGCCTTATCTCCTTCTCGCCACATAGTGCACTTGATTTTATAGGGCCCCATGCCCATGCCATCGTCGCAAAGATAATCTTCAAACATTCGCGGCTCTTCCGGAATGAACATCCCAATAATATGTTTCATTGCGTCATAATTGCGTTGCAACATAATATCCATGGTTGAATGAAAAACGTCATCACCAAAACGTACAGCCAACTCTACACAACGTTTAGCTGCTGTATTACAAGCTGCTACCAAAGCATTTAGATCAAAACGATTCCATTGTGGCGTCCGCACATTGTGTAAAATCAGTTCCAATACGTCAGATTGCAGTACACCTTTTTTGTACAGCTTAGTAGGCGGTATACGGATGCCTTCCTGAAAAATAGTGGTGGCTTCTATTGGAATAGAGCCCGGTACCATGCCTCCGTTATCCGACATATGCCCAAACATAGCCGACCAAGCAATGTGTCGGCCATCTTTAAAGACTGGAACCAAGACCACCCAATCTGGCAAGTGCGACACAGCGGCATTACACATGTAGGGATCGTTAGTAAGAATAATATCCCCTTCTTCGATCTTGTCATCATAGACCTCCAGAAAAGGCCCTATGAATGAACCGAACTGGCCCACTACCATTTTGCCTTCTTTGTTTGCGATCATCGGAAAGCAGTCACCCTGCTCACGGATACCTGGCGACATAGCTGTTCTAAACACTACAGCATCCATTTCTTCCCGCGCATTCCGAAGGGCATTTTCTATGATGTCAACGGTGACTCCATCAACTGCAACTTCTTTTAAAGGATTTGTATTCGTTTCTAATAGTCTCGCGGTCATGATTATTTACCCCTCTTGACAGGATTAATAAGTAGATTGCCAATTGCATCTACGGTAGCGACGAAGCCCGGTAGTATTACCGTGGTGGAGTCCATCTCTCCAACAATCGCAGGCCCTGAGACCTCCAACCCAATATTAAGTTTGTTTCGATCATAGATATTAGCGTCGTACCAGTCACCCTCGTAATAGAAACGGCTCTCAATAATCTTGCACTCTTCGAGACTCATTCCAGTCTGGCCAATCTTGCGCTCGGCGATAGATTTAGCTTTCGCCTTAGCGACCGCTCGAATCATTAAAACTTCGTGGCCATCGTCTAACTTAAAGGTAAAGAGCTGCTCATGCTCTGCATCAAACTGGTCAGTCAGCAGAGCAACTCCCTTCTTGTGAAGCTCGTCTTCGGTAAAGTCGATGGTTATTTGGAAAGCCTGTCCTGCATATCGCAGATCGGCCTGATAAGTAATTTCATGCTCTGAGGTGGGAATGTTATCTTTTAACAACGCCTCACTAGCACGAGTCTGAAGTTCACTTAAATCAGAGGCCAGTTTAGCGTCGCTAAGGTCATTCGCCATGGTTAGATAGGTCCGTGCTGCTTCGTCTTGCACCTGAGTTGTCGCATCTCCATAAGCGCAGAGAACGCCAGGGCCCGGTGGAATAATAACCGGCCATGCATCCGTCAAAATACCAAGCGCATTGGCATGCAATGGACCTGCTCCACCAAAGCCAACTAAGGCAAAGTCGCGTGGATCGTAGCCCTGTTCAACTGATACTAAGCGCAGTGCACCAAACATTGACTCGTTAACAATTTTGATGATGCCTTCAGCTGCAGCCATCAAATCAATGTTCATCGCATCAGCAACAGACTGGACTGCTACGACGGAGGCTTCACGATTGATTTCCATCTTGCCACCCAGCTGCACATCAGAGGGCAGATAGCCAAGCACAACATTCGCATCGCACACTGTAGGCTGCTCGCCACCTTTCATATAGCAGGCTGGCCCAGGCACGGCACCGGCCGACTCTGGCCCTACTCGCAATGCCTTAGTTAACTCTGGGACAAAGGCGATTGAACCTCCTCCAGCACCCACGGTACGGACATCCACTGAAGGCGCTCGCACTCGCACATCGGCAACAATCGTTTCGCGACGTACACGAGCGCGGGAGTTTTGAATCAAGGCCACATCAGTGGAAGTACCACCCATATCACAAGTTAAAATATTGTCATAACCGGCGCGACTACAAAAGTAAATAGCCCCAGATACCCCTCCAGCGGGGCCAGACATCAGCATATTAACGGGTGACTCTGCCGAAGCTCTGGCTGAAGCCAGACCGCCGTCAGAGCGCAAAATAGATAACTGAGTATCTGAACCCATCTTCTCATCTAACGCTGCCTGCATGTTACTGACATAGGTCGCCACTTCAGGGCGTACATAGGAATTCACTACTGTCGTTTCGGTACGTTCATACTCCTGCATTTCTGGCACAACATCACTGGAGATAGAAATTGGCGTATCAGTAAAGATCTCTGCTGCTATTTCACTGGCCCGCCGCTCATGGGCGCCATTAATATAGGAGTTTATAAAACAGATCGTTAGCGCTTCTACTTCGCCTGTGGCTCGAAGGGTCTTTAAATCCTTGCGCAACTGGTCTTCATCAAGACCTCTTACCACTTCACCGTCAGCGCTCATTCGTTCATGAGCACCAATGGTCAATTCGAGTGGCGCTAACAAAGGTTTTTTGACAAAGCTAACCCAACCACCCAAACCGCCAGGGCAAAAAGACCGTGCTACCTGCAAGGTATCTTCATAGCCAGA
>JAPKEJ010000086.1 GCA_028822155.1 Porticoccaceae bacterium | reverse complement strand
ATGATGAGCTGATCATACTGTCCTTGGCCATGCTGACGTTTCGGTATGCTATCTTTGATACTTGAAAACAAACGATCTACGTCAGCGGCCATAGCCGTTAAGGGAGTAGTGGCACAAACTAGGGTGACTAGTAGTGGCATGAAGTATCTATTGATCATAAATTCGTCCTTATAAGTCAATGGTGTGTTGCTGCCTTAGCTCCACTAGGTATTCGGATGTTGTCCACCAATTCTATTACAGATTGTGGTGGTTTGGAGGTCAAGCGACTAACTGTTATGGCGATAATGAAATTAAACATCATGCCTATAGTGCCAATACCTTCAGGGGATATACCCCATAACCAAAATTCAGCGGTGTTGAGTTCAGGTGCGACGAATTTAAAGTAGGCAATATAGGTAAACGTGAATATCAAGCCTACCAACATGCCTGAAATGGCTCCTTCCTTATTGGCTCGCTTGGAGAAGATACCCAGTAGCAATGCAGGGAAGAGCGAGGCTGCTGCAAGGCCAAAGGCGAAAGCGACCACCTGTGCCACAAAGGCCGGCGGGTAGATGCCAAACAGGCCAGCAATGCAGACTGCTACAGCCGCCGCCAAACGAGCATAGAGTAACTCTTGCTTTTCAGTTATTTTGGGTAAAAGGGTTTTCTTTAATAGATCGTGAGAGATCGAGCTTGAGATAACTAATAATAAGCCAGCTGCGGTCGATAAAGCTGCGGCGACACCACCTGCGGCTACAAGTGCTATTACCCAGCCGGGCAGCCCGGCTATTTCAGGATTAGCTAAAACCATAATATCACGATCAATATAGAGCTCATTAGTTACATCTGTTGACTCATTTTCTAATAATCGTTGGCCGTGAGTGCCCGTTTGTTGTGTGAATGTAGGCTTAGTTGGAGACAAGGCGGCTCCCGCACCATATTGCATAATGCCGTCATTATTTTTGTCTTGCCACGCGATCAGTCCAGTATCTTCCCAATTAGCGAACCATTCTGGTGCTTCTGCATAAGGGGTGTTGTGAACCGTATCGACCAGATTAAGTCGGGCAAAAGAGGCCACAGCAGGTGCAGTGGTGTACAGGATAGCAATAAAGGCCAGCGCATATCCGGCAGAAAGTCGAGCATCGGAGACCTTAGGAACAGTAAAGAAACGCACCAACACATGAGGTAATCCTGCGGTCCCAAACATCAATGCGGCAGTGATCGCAAAAACATCAATGGTTGATTTACTACCTTCGGTATAAGCGCTAAAACCTAAATCCAAAAGTACGCTGTCGAGTTTCTGCAATACCGACAGCCCAGAACCATCGTTTACTTCAGAACCAAAACCCAGCTGCGGGATAGGATTATCTGTAATCATGATCGAGATAAAAACAGCCGGCACCATATAGGCGAAAATAAGCACACAGTACTGAGCGACCTGGGTATAGGTGATGCCCTTCATGCCGCCTAGTACGGCATACATAAACACCACAGCCATGCCGATAATGACTCCAGTACTGACATCGACTTCAAGGAAGCGAGAAAATACAATACCAACACCGCGCATTTGACCAGCAACATAGGTGAATGACACAAAGATTAGACAGACAACAGCGACGATTCGAGCCGCCCTAGAATAATAACGCTCGCCAATAAAATCGGGCACCGTAAAGCGGCCAAATTTACGTAGGTAGGGCGCTAACAAGAAGGCCAGTAGAACATAACCACCGGTCCAGCCGAGTAGGTAGACAGACCCGTCTCTGCCAACAAACGAAATAATTCCTGCCATAGAGATAAATGATGCGGCGCTCATCCAATCAGCTGCGGTAGCCATACCATTGACCACTGGATGGACGCCGCCGCCGGCAACATAAAAGTCTTTGGTCGAACTGGCTCGAGACCAGATAGCTATACCAATATAGAGGGCGAAGGATAAACCAACGAACAGATAGGTCAGCATTTGTGTGCTCATGCTTGATCCTCGTCATCACCAACACCAAATTGACGGTCAATGGCCTTCATACGCCAGGCATAGATGAAAATTAGGGCGACAAATACGTAGATGGCCCCCTGTTGTGCGAACCAGAAGCCGAGTTTAAAGCCAAATAGAGAGAATTGGTCTAACCAGTCGGCCAGCATAATACCGAAGCCAAAAGAAACGATGAACCAAATAGTTAGTAACTTAGCCAGCAGCCTGAGATTCGCCTTCCAGTATTCCCGATTATTGGTGTTGTTGGTGCTCATTAGCCTGTCCTTTTATTCGATTTTTATTGGTAGAGACTTTAATCTGGATAAAGTGATTGTAGTGCTTTTCCCGATTTATTTTTTCCAGTTGATTTACGGTTAAAGTCTGACTCTTTTTTGAGGCTTGCAATCAATAGCTTTATATCTAGGGTTGCACTGGAGTCGTGTTTGCCCCGATACAGCTGCTGGTCGAGTTGGGTAAAGAGTTCACTAATGGTGGGGTTTTTTAGGCGATTGCCAAGACTCTTTAGAGTGATGGGAGGATTGTCGGCAAATAAGGTTTTTCCCCACAGCAAAATAGTATCTCGCATTCCCATGAGATTCTCATTTTTAGCTTCAATCTCAATGGCTCTTAGTTGCTGTTTAAGAGTCAATAGAGCTGAATTGGTAGACTTCTCACCCAAGACCGAGCGAGCTGTCGGGATATGATCGTTGCGATTAATTAATAGCGCGACAAGCAACGCGATAAGTACGGCATTGAGCCCCAGAGATAGAGTTGTCATGAATGACAATTTAGGTTTTGTCACCTCAGTGGCTAACGTGTTCATTGCAGCAGGCATTAGTGAATCGTCACTGAGTACTGGGGGAGTATTCACATTTGGGCTAACCTTGAGGGTGGTTGAGGGTAGTCTAGCGGTACGCTGTTGATTGCTTTTGACATCCCACCAAAAAAGCTCGACCGCCGGTAGAACGATTTCGCCAGCCTGATTGGGCACCAAAGCCATTGACTCGGCGCGTGTCGCCACCAAACCATTAAGGGTCACTAATTCATCTAATTGAGGCTGGTCAGGATAACCGCGATAACTATTTCCTTCAGGCACGGGAAGAGGGGTAATCTGTGCTGCACTAAGACCCTCGGCGCGAATAGTAATGGTTCGAGTAATGGGCTCGCCCACGGTCACTGAGTTCTGATCTCCACTCCAGCGCTGTTCCATTACTACCGCTGTGCTTGGCATCCAGCCATCGAGGCTTGATTGAGCGGGACGAGCGGCTACCTCTAGTGTTTTCGATTCAGTATCGCGGATAATCTGGTTACCCCGATTATTGAAAACCCCAAATTGGCTGCGATTGTTCACCTCATAGGCGCCAAAGCGTAAGCTAGGAATGGTTAAAGGGCCTGCCGACTGAGGAAATACTGCATATTTGACCTCAAGCACGAGGTAATTTCTACCATTGATGACTTTTTGGTATTGCGTATCACCCAATCTATGCAACACGGCCTTGTCCACAATTAGCTCTGACAGACCGAAGTCCCGCAATTGGACCGACGTGTATAGCCGGTGAGTTAAAATTACCTGCTGGCCCACGAAGGGGGCTGTGCTATCTACATTAGTTTCAGTATAAATCGGCTGAGTACCCGGGTTGGCGTTTGTACTAGTGGGGGCGGCGCGAACGCGCAGTTCCACTGCATTACTGACATCTTTTTTAAAAGTTAATGAGGGTATCAGTAACATTCCGGCACGCTTTGGACGTAACTGCAGGGTCCAAGCCGTATACGACTGTGTCTTGCCATTAACTTTGGAGTAATTCTGTTGGCGACTGTTAGACAGCACTTCAAAATCTGTAGTAAGGGGTTCAAAATCAGGTTCACTGGTAAATACCTGTCCGTTATAGCGCATTTCTAGGCGCAACGTTTCGTTGCTATCCAACACTGTTCGATCAACCTTCGCGGTGAGTGTGGCATAGCTCTCTGACGTAGCTAAGGCCGTCAGACAAAGGGTGATCAGTATAATTAGTCGTCTTAAATTCAGTTTCATTTACCAGCGCTCTTGGTCAGGTGGTGATCGTTGTTGTTTTCTCATTTGCGATTCATAACGAAACTTGGCTCTTAATAAGCCACCTGGATCGTCCGGTATGCGGCGCAACATGGCATCAATTTTTCGCTGTTCTTGTTTTTCTTCATCGGTCATTTCAGCTTCCGCAGCGTCGGCCTCGGACTGCTGTTTCGATTTATTATTCTCTTGTTCTTTTCCCTCCCCAGACTGCTCTTCAGATTGTTCTTCGGACGGTTCTGACTCGCCCTGTTGCTCAGGGTCTTGTTCTGAGGGTTGCTCTTCGCTCGCTTCACTATTTTCATCAGACTGTTCTGAGTCGTCACCTTGCTCTTGGTTAGACGGCTGTTGATCCTGCTCTTGGTCGGAGGATTGCTGCTCTTGCTCTTGCTCTTGCTCTTG
>JAPKEJ010000042.1 GCA_028822155.1 Porticoccaceae bacterium | reverse complement strand
AAAGACGCAGTGACATTACTGTTTATTTCAGTTAGTAGAGCTTCCACTGGCGACATCTGCTTACGTCGATAGTTAATTTGATAGTCATCTAAGTCAGCAAGTTCTGCAGCCACTTCTATGGCATCCTTAAGGTCTCCTAGTTCATCAATCAAACCATTCGCCAATGCTTGGTTGCCAGTCCAGACTCGACCTTGTGCAATTTCATGGACTTCATCTGGTGTTGAGTCACGGCCCTTAGCGACAAGGTCAATAAAGCGCGTGTAAATATTGTCTACACCGGCTTGAAAAATAGCCTTTGTTTGCGTGCTTAAAGGGCGGTCAATTTGCATCATAGCTGATATATCTGTTGTGCCAACGCCATCGGAATAGACACCCAATTTGGCTAAAGACTGGCCGATCGTGGGGATAACCCCCCAAACGCCAATGGATCCCGTTATGGTCGTCGACATAGCTAAGACGCGGTCAGTTTCCGCCGCAATCCAATAGCCGCCAGAGGCTGCGACGCCGCTCATAGAGACCACTACAGGAATGCCTTTGTTACGAGTGGCATTGATGGAGTCGCGAATAATTTCCGAGGCAAAAGCGCTACCACCACCACTATCAATACGCAATACAACTGCCTTCACGTTTTCATCTTCACGCAATTCTGAGAAAATACCTGCTAGGGTATCTCCGCCAATGCTTCCCTCCGGTTGCTGACCATCCATAATGGTGCCGCTGGCAACCACTATGGCTATTTGGCTTTCTTTGTCAGAATATTGATTATCGCTGAGTCGTGTATTAGCCAGATAACTATCCATGTCGATACTATCAAATTCACCCTCTGAACCAGGGATGGTGTCATTTAAATAGTCGTTGATCTCTGTTCGAGTAGCAACAACATCAACTAATCCAGCTTCTTTGGCTAAGGCTGCTGAGTCCCCGCCATTCGCCACCAAGGTGAGGTGGAAATTATTGGCATAGTCATTAATAGCGCCCGCGTCGAGGAGTCGCAAACCCTCTACCTCTGTACCATAAAATTGCCAGAGGTCGTCAAGCAGGAGGCGCGTTTCTTCGCGCACCTGAGGAGACATGCTATTACCCATGAGTGGCTCTACTGCGCTTTTATATTGACCTGCTCTAAAGATATTTACCGTTATCTTCATTTTATCAAGAGCTTCTTTAAAGTAACTCCGATAAGCGCCAAAGCCCGTTATCATGACTCCACCAAGAGGGTTGAGCATAATTTCATCAGCGTGAGCGGCAAGAAAATACTGTGATTGGGTAAAGTTATCGCCTACGGCAATGATAGTTTTTTCAGCGCTAAAACGTTTTAGCGCTGAGCCAATTTCTTCCAGCTTGCTTAAACTGCCACCGGCCAGATAGCCCGTATCAAGCAGCAAGTGTGTAATTCTTTCGTCGTAGCGGGCTGTATCTAAAGCTTCAATGACATCTCTAACTAGCGTTTCAGAACTTTGCTGGTCATCTTGGAAAAGAATTTGGTTAAAGGGATCTGTGTATGTTTTTTGATCCACAAGAAACCCCTGAGGGGCAAGATAAAGTGCGCCTTGTTCTGGTATTGGCTGAAGGTTGTCACCGAACATGCCGCCAATAGCGAGTATAAAAACCGCAAAAATTAAAAAGCTAAAGATGTTCCTAATGGTGTTAAACACATTGCCAAGGACTCTAAGTGCTCGCCTAAACAGGCCTGGTTTTTTCTCGGTCATTTAAAGATCCTTTTAAAGTCTAGTTAGTCATCACAGATTATGTTTTTGTGTTACTCGGGCTGTTACAGAGGCTGAGATAAATAATATAACAATCAGCGCTAGCTCTACAATATCCAGAAACAGTGGTTCGGGATTGCTCATTCTGCCAACCGCTATCGCGAAGTATAGCAAGAGCACAAAACCTAGCCAGATTAGAGTGCGTATTTCGCCCCTAATTATCCCAGGGATAAAGATCACTAGGGGTAGTAGGTACAAAAAATAGACAATCCCCGGTGCATCTTTCTGCCAAAGATTTGCCGCCAGTGTGATGAGTAGTAGGAAAAAGCTTCCGCGGGTAGCAAGTTGTGCGGTTGACAATATCGATTTAATTTTCAAGATTGGGTGGCCTATGAATATCTAATTTTATGGTTCGCAAAATATATTTTATGAAGTTAACTTTTTTGCTAGGGTAGCCATACGGTGACCCTGCGCTCTCGCTATTTGAATTTCAGCATCAGTCAGAACGTCTGCTTCTACATGGCTGGCGCCATAGGGCGTGCCGCCACTCTTAGTATTTGACAGAGCAGGCTCAGAATAGGGCACCCCAGCAATCACCATACCATGGTGTAATAGGGGCAAAATCATTGACAATAAAGTTGATTCTTGACCGCCATGTAGGCTGGATGTCGAGGTGAACGCGCCTGCAGGCTTGTTAGTTAGCGCGCCGCTCAGCCAAAGACCTGATGTTCCGTCAATAAAAAACTTTAATGGTGCTGCCATATTGCCGAATCGAGTTGGGCTGCCGATCAGTAATCCGGCGCAATTTGCCAGATCATCTTCACTGCAGTAAATGTCGCCCTCATCGGGGATGTCATCTTCAATCGACTCACACACTGCTGATACGGGCGGCACAGTGCGAAGCTTGGCTTCTACTCCAGCGTTTTCAACCCCGAGGGCTATCTGCTCTGCCAGCATTTTTACATGTCCGTGGCGGCTGTAATAAAGGACCAAGACATAAGGTGTGTTTGTTTCAGTTGCCATTACATTATCTCCCGTACATTTTCGGGCGGACGCCCTATCACGGCTCTATCACCAGACACGACAATTGGCCTCTCGATCAATTTTGGGTATTTAAGCATGGCGTCGATTAATTGGGCATCAGTAATGTCTGTGTCACCTAGATAGTTTTCTTTGAATTGACTCTCTGAGCGCCTAATTATTTCTCCAGGTGCCATGTTAAGCTTGGCCAATAAACTGATGAGTGTCGGCTTATCTATCGGTGTTTCCAGGTAGAGGACAATATCTAATTCGACGCTCGCCGAATGCAAAATATCTAATGTCTGTCGTGATTTGGAACATCGAGGATTGTGGTAAATAGTAATCATTAAATTTAATAAGATTGCGAATTTACAGTCATTGTAAGGCCAATTGAGAAAAACCCAAAGACAAGTCCGAGAAGTCTATTGTTTAACACATCGGATTGGGGGGTATTCTCGCTACGCCAACCAAAACATATCGTGTAAACTACGATTTGTTTTTAGCCTATACGCTAAACTGATACCTGTTAATGAATGCCTTTAGCCTGTGATGAGCTGTTTTAGTGGTTAGTAAACTACTCGCCATAAAGTTGGCAATATGTGGAAAGAAAATTATATGTTAATAAGAATTATGCTGGCAACCTGCTTACTATTGGGTTGCTCAAGTGATGTTAGTTACCCCTTAGTTCAAGGTGAAAGTCTTAATCTGACAAACCCTGGAAAGTTCGTCGTGATTAATTATTGGGCGGTCTGGTGTGCACCTTGCCGAAAAGAGATTCCTGAACTTAACGAATTGGCATCGCACAATCCTGAAAAACTCACGGTAGTGGGTGTCAATTTCGATGACTCACGGGGAGAAGTCTTGCTGGACGAAATAGAGAAGTTGGGTATTGAATTTCAGAGCCTGGTCGAAGATCCTCGGTCTACTTGGGGACTTGAACCTGTGACGATCCTCCCTGAGACCTTGATTATCAGTGCTGAAGGGAAGTTATTGCATCGATTAATCGGGCCGCAGACATTGTCGTCGATCGAGGCGCTGTTGTAATACAAACCCCCAATAGGGTATATGGTTAGTCTATTTTATTGGTTTAAAATGACGTTATATTTAGGTTTTCAAACGTTTTATAAGAGGTGGTTATGAAGGATTTACGCAAATTTTATATAAATGGTGAGTGGGTTGATCCGACTCATAGCAATGATCTAGACGTTGAAAATCCAGCCAGCGAGGAGATGATTGCAACGATTTCTCTTGGTGGCCAGACTGATGTCAATTTGGCTGTTGCTGCAGCTAAGCGCGCTTTTGCAAGTTACTCTCAGACGAGTGTTGATGAGCGGATTGCATTAATGGAAAAACTGTTGCAACTCTACATGGAGCGCTACGATGAAATTTCTGTGGCTATTTCCGTGGAGATGGGGGCGCCTATTTCCTTCGCTACTGCGGCTCACGCAGATACCGGACGTGGACATATCAATGCAGCGTTGGAAGCGTTAAAGCAATTTGAATTTGAGCGTCAAGTGGGCAATACACGAATTGTTAAAGAGCCGATCGGTGTTTGTGGTTTTATTACCCCATGGAATTGGCCCATTAACCAGATCAGTTGCAAGGTTGCACCCGCTCTAGCGACTGGGTGCACCATGGTTCTCAAGCCAAGCGAAATTGCACCGATATCTGGCTATTTGTTCACCGAAATAATGCACCAAGTAGGTTTCCCCGCGGGTGTTTACAACATGGTTAATGGCGATGGACCTAATGTAGGCGCTGTAATTGCCGGTCATCCCGATGTTGATATGGTTTCTTTCACCGGCTCTACGCGAGCTGGAATATTAGTGGCGCAAGCTGCCGCTCCAACGGTGAAAAGAGTGACTCAAGAGCTGGGTGGTAAGTCACCAAATATTATTTTTGAAGATGCGGATCTCGAGAGTGCCGTTAGTGGCGGTATTATCAATATGATGAGTAATACCGGGCAGTCCTGTAATGCACCTTCACGAATGTTAGTCCAGTCTTCGGTTTATGATCAAGCTGTTGAGATTGCAAAACAGGCAGCAGAGAGTGTGGTGGTTGATCAACCGACTAGTGAAGGCTGGCACATAGGGCCGCTGTCTAGTCGAGTGCAGTTCGATAAAGTGCAGGGCCTAATTGAAAAAGGTATTTCAGAAGGTGCAAAATTAGTGACTGGAGGTTTAGGTAAGCCAGAAGGTTTTGATTCTGGTTATTTCGTAAAGCCAACGGTTTTTGCTGGTGTTAACAATCAAATGGAGATCGCCCGTGAGGAAATATTCGGCCCAGTGTTGACTATGATCCCGTTTGATACAGAAGAGCAAGCCATAGAAATAGCCAATGATACGCCTTATGGGCTAGCGGCCTATTTCAGCACTTCTGATGAAGAGCGAGCACGGCGAGTGGCCGGTCAATTGCGAGCCGGTATGGTAAGTATCAATAGTGCATCTCAAGATTATGCAGCCCCCTTTGGTGGTTACAAGCAGTCAGGTAATGGCAGAGAGTGGGGCGAGTTTGGTTTTGATGATTACTTGGAAATAAAAGGAATTACCCGCTGAGAGAACTACGTTGAGGCTGACTCCTAAGTGTGAATCGCATGCTTGTGAGTCAGTGCCCAATGTTAACCGCCCACTTTGCTGTACTACTCGATGGTACTGATTATTACGATCAGTAAACTCTAGCGAGTGTTAGTCGTGAAAAATAACCTAAATAGACAAATTTTGCTCTAGCCTTAGTAGGCGCTGTTTTAGTGGTATACCACCAGCAAAACCGCCTAAACTACCATTACTATTAATCACGCGGTGGCAGGGAATGACGATGGCTAAGCCATTAGCTCCATTGGCACTGCCGACTGCTCTGACGGCCCCCGGATTGTTAATTGTTGCAGCTAATCCAAGGTAGGATATCTGTTGACCATAGGGAATTTGAAGCAAGGCGTGCCACACTTCTTTTTGGAATATTGTACCGACCGGCAGTAAGGGAATATCAAAGGTACTGCGGGTGCCGATAAAGTATTCGTTTAGCTGATCTTTGGTGATCTCTAGCAACGGGTCATTTTTTTCGACAAAGGTCGCTTTAAGGCCGCTCTGAATTCGAGCATCGACGGCACTGCGCATTTTGCGGTAACGAAAATCACATAAACAGAGCTTTCCCTCAAATGCGCCTAGTACAAACTCAGCATAGGGGTGTTTAAAAAATTGAATTTTGATCTGTGATGTCATACCACATAATCCGGCATGACTTCTTCTAATACAAGCCTATTAGCAAATTAGCGCTGGGGCTAAAATCTAAAAAAAATAACAGTATTATCGGGCTGAATCTTGCTCTTGCTTTACGGTGACTGCATAGATAAGCCCGCCAGTAAAAATTATGGCTAATCCAATCAAACCCTCTTGTGGACGTGAAATTAAAACATAAATAAGAGTCCAGAGAGTGACCCCTAGGTATATTAAAGGAACAACAGGATAGCCAAAAGTACGGTATGCCCCTTCAATATTAAGTTTTTTATAGCGCAGTAAAAACACACCAATTACCGAAAATAGCGTATTAATACCTAGAACAAAGCTGGAGAAAATCAATACTGATTCAAATGTTGCGCTAATTATAAAAGTTAGAGCCAATAGGCATTGAAAGATAATTGCTGTGGTCGGTATTCCGCTGCTATTGACATGGCTGAGTCTACTAAACAACCTAAAATCCTGGCCAATCACTTGTAATACGCGAGGGCCCGCCATGGTCATAGCGCTGACTGTTGAAATAAGCAGCAAGGCTAAAACACCTCCCATGATTTTCCCCGCATTGCCACCAAGCGCGTGCTCAGCAGCAATCACGCCGATCTCTAACTTACCCTCTAATATATTAACCGGCGCTGAGCTCAAGAAAGTGAAGTTCAGCAGTAAATACAGAACCATAACTGTGCAGGTTCCCACTAATAAAACGATGGGTAGGTTGCGTTGCGGGTTTTCTAGTTCGCTGGTCACATAGGTGACCGCATTCCATCCTGTGTAAGCGTAATTCACATAGATTAAAGACACTGCGAAAGCGCCTCCGAACAACAGCGTTTCATCTCCCGCTTGAGGCATTAAATTTATCGACTGTGGAGCGTTGCCCCAGATAAGAAGAACCAAGCAAAAGAGCACAATCAAGAGCACCTTTAACACAGTAAAAATCTGTTGTACTTTACTGCTGGTGCTATGTGAGAGGCAATGCACAGCAGTGAGTAATACAACCAAGGTGACGGCTGATGCTGTTCTAGATAATTCTGGGAATACTGCTGACAGATAGGCGCCAAAGGTCATAGCGGCCAAGGCCACCGGCGCGGCAAATCCAACCGTGGCAGAGACCCAGCCCGAAATAAAGCCGGCACAGGGATGATAGAGCCGACCAAGAAAGTTATATTCACCGCCTGAACGTGGCAGGTTTGCTCCAAGTTCAGCATAGGTTAGTGCTCCACACAGAGCCGTTAAACCGCCAATCAACCACAGCATCATCAACACAAAGAAAGACTGGATTCCCAGTAGTTGAAAACCGAGACTGGTAAACACACCAGTGCCGACCATATTGGCGATGACAACCGACATGCCAGTAGTTTTAGAGAATGTTTGCATGATTATCCAGCAGATTACTGCAGCGTTTTTTTGCACTTTACAGTAGCTTTAGATTGAGTGCAGTAAATACCGTATGTCATTGATATGGCACCGGCGATGTCATAAGATACCTGACCGATTTAATCGAACCCGGCACCGTTAATGTTAGGCGTTACATAGGGTCAATTTAATAAATAGCGCTGAGACGCATAACAAAACTAAATCAATAGGAATATCGATGGAAAAGGGGTTGCAGGGTTTAACTATTTTAGTTGGATTATTGATGTTACTTGGTGGAATGGCGCTCGTTTTTTCTCCGGTGGCCATGGAACCTATTTTTTCTGTCACAGCAATCCAGGGCCATGGTATGGGCACTATACGTGGAGACCTTGGCGGAGCCTTTTTAGCCTTGTCTGTCTTTACTCTTTATGGGTCTCGGCCGGAAAATGCAAAATGGTTAGCCGTGCCAGTGATATTTCTGTGTGCTATTTTGTTTGGACGTGTGGTCCATATAGTATTGGACGGAATAACAAATGATGCTATTCGCTCGGTCGTGATTGAAGTGATCGGTGTAGTTTTACTCGAGGGAGCACGACGCAAACTTCCGAATGTTAGTAAGGGGCAATAAAATAATGATTATAAAAAGAATAGCTTTGATCTGTGGCTTGACTATTAGTATGGTCAGCGCAGCCGAACCAGAAAAACAGGTCTATTTTGGCGACACTCACCTTCATAGCTCTTATTCGTTTGACGCCTTTTTAAATAATAACCATAGCGCCGACCCAGATACGGCCTATCGTTGGGCCAAAGGTCAACCTGTTATTCACCCTTACAATCGCACCCGAGTTCAGATTAATACACCGCTGGATTTCTTAGTGGTCTCAGATCATGCGGAAATGCTGGGTGTTATGAGAGCAGTCCGCGAAGGCACAATAATAAAAGAAGATCTTGGTTGGATTGGAAATATAAAGAGATGGTATGCCTTTCGACTAATGAATGAGGCTATTGATACTGATACCGGGTTACAATTTTTTGGACAGTTTTTACCTAAAATTGCTGCGAATAGTGATCATAGTGATCCGGTCAAAGATACCGGTAATAATATCTCTGATGTCAATATTTTCGGTGATACGACAAAAACATCAACAAGGGCTTGGGATGATATTGTTGAGAGTGCAGAACGGCACAATGATCCAGGTACCTTTACTAGTTTACTCGGTTGGGAGTGGAGCTCTGTTCCCATGGGTGCCAATTTACATCGCATTGTTATAACACCAGATGGTGCTGACAAAGCTTCGCAGTTTTTGCCTTACGGGTCCGATAAAAGCCAGTATCCCGAGGATCTCTGGCAGTGGTTAGATGAAACTCAGCAACGCACAGGGACCCGATTTATGGCGATTCCTCATAACTCAAATGTCTCCAAGGGCTATATGTTTGACGATACCAGCTTGCGAGGCGTGCCTATCGACGCAGAGTATGCTCGTCGGAGGATTAAATGGGAGCCCATTGTCGAAGTCACTCAGATCAAAGGCGACAGTGAAGCACGTAGCGATTTTTCTCCGAATGATGAATTTGCCGATTTTGAGAATTACGATCACTATATCCAGCAGGGAAAGTCAGCATATAAGGCTTCCACTGCAGATTACATTCGACCTGCGCTTAAAAAAGGACTGGCTATTGAGCTAGAGGTCGGTGTTAATCCTTACAAATTTGGCCTCATTGGATCAACAGACGCTCACTCTGGTTTGTCATCTGCGGAGGAAAGTAACTTTTGGGGGAAAATGGCTAAAGACTCAACGCCGGAAACCAAAGAGCGTTTCGGCAGTATAAGTTCTTCCAATGGCTGGAATATGTCGGCGTCTGGTTTGGCCGCAGTCTGGGCTGAAGAGAATACGCGGGAAGGACTCTATGCGGCCTTTAAGCGTAAAGAGGTCTATGCAACATCGGGTCCTCGTATGCGTGTGCAGATGTTCGCTGGGTGGCAGTTCCCAGATAATGCCGTAATGGCTGAAAATTTCAGTGCCATTGGCAATCAGTACGGCGTCCCTATGGGCGGCGATTTGCTTACTACTAGTGACGATGGCAAGGCGCCCAGTCTTTTGATTAGGGCGGTCAAAGATCCAGTTGATGCAAACCTAGATCGAATACAGGTCGTCAAGGGATGGGTTGATAATGATGGCCGGCAGCAGGAGAGGGTGTATAACGTCGCTTGGTCGGATGATCGTGAATTGAATGCCGATGGAAAATTGCCTAATGTTGGCAATACCGTAGATTTAAGCTCTGGTCGTTATACCAACACAATTGGTCAAGCGGAGTTAGCAGTGCTATGGGTTGATCCTGATTTTAACCCTAAGAATTCGGCTTTTTATTATACTCGTGTACTTCAAATTCCAACCCCTCGTAACGGTTTACTGGATAGCCTGGCGTTAGGGCTAGACGAGCCGCCAAGAGGGCCTAAAACTATTCAGGAGCGAGCTTATACCTCGCCTATTTGGTACCAGTCACAATAATAGTGGCCAGCGACTATCCAACAGCGGGCTTATAGTTCGCCAGTCTGGTGTACCCCGTAAGTCATTACATGCTTAACAACTACAGCTAGGATATATGAATTCTTTTTTCAACAAAATCATCAAAGAGCCGTTATTTCAATTTTTGATTATTGGTTTGATATTGCTTGGTGGCGAGCGACTGATCAATTCAGAAGATTACAACAACGATCAATATAGTATTCTAATTGATGACCCGTTACTCGCTCAGTTTATGCAGCGCCAGGCTAAATCATTTAAGCCAGAGGATGCGTTGAAGACTATTCAAGGTCTCTCTGCTTTAGAGCGTCAGCGCTTGATAGAGAACTATGTAAAAGGTGAAGTCTTGTATAGAGAGGCCTTGGCACTTAATTTAGAGCGAGATGACCAAATTATTCGCCGAAGATTAATGCAGAAAATGGATTATCTGGCGCAGGGGTTTTATGACGAAAAGCCACCCCTCACTGAAGCTGATCTGCGCGTCTACTACGATTCTAATCGAGAGGATTATAAGAAGGTCGCCACGGCTACCTTTACCCATGTATTTATTGCCTCAGGCAAAAAACTCACCTGGGAACAAGGTAAGGTTAAGGCGGTTAAGTTATTGAGGGATTTAAATACAGGCCAGGTGCCGTTTGAAAATTCAGGACTTTATGGCGAACGGTTTCTCTATAACCGCAACTACGTCAATCGCGATGATGAAGAGATAGGTAGTCATTTTGGCGCAAACTTCCAAAAAGAAATGTTTTCATTAGACCTTTTAGCGCCGTCAGATGCTTTCAAATGGCAGGGGCCGCTTAAGTCTAGCTACGGCTGGCATTTAGTGCTGGTGACTCGACGCACGCCTCTGTATGTCCCTGATTTTCAGGATATTAGCGGAACAGTACTGGCTGATGCGCAGCGTCAACATCAGAGAGAGATAAAGCAGTTGGCCATTGATAAGCTGGTATCTAAATATCAGATTGAAGATAAGACAGAGCGCAAGTGATGAGGGCTTTTCTCTTACTGTTAAGCCTGATGTGCTTCAGTAATGCGACTGCAGATGAGGCTAGACCAGTTTATGTCGAGGTCAATCAGCTATCACAGAGTGAATACTTACTTAAGTGGAAGATACCGCCAGTCATGGCCTCTGGAAAAGAGCCGGGCATAAAACTCGACCATGAAAGTTGTCGTGGTGACAGTGGTTCGACAGGAAACCGACCGATGGGGCTGTTGGGTCGACAGCACTATGTTTGCGATCAGGCTAATCCAGCTTTTACTGTTCATCTAAACTATCTAGGCAGTAATCCGGGTCTTACGTCTTTGGTGGTTTATAAATCACTGACCGGGGAGACGGCTCAGGTGTTTTCGGGACCAGAAGTCACCATTATATCGCTGCCACTGGACGCCTCATCTGCTGAGGTTGCACATCAGTATCTAATGGCGGGTACAGAGCATATTCTAAAGGGCTACGACCATTTACTTTTTGTCCTCTGCTTAATTATCATCGCGGGAGGTTTTAAGCGGTTACTGCTTACGGTTACTGGATTTACGCTGGCCCACTCCATCACACTCAGCCTCGCGACGCTAAATATTTTTAGGGTGCGCACTGAATTGGTCGAAATACTTATTGCCTTGAGTATTTTATTATTAGCCGTTGAAATCATTCGTCATCATCGTGGTCGCGAGCAAAAGAGCTTTACTTGGCGCTATCCTGTGAGTGTATCTTCAGGTTTTGGACTATTACATGGTTTTGGGTTTGCGGTGGTGCTTCAGGAACTAGGGTTGCCCCAGTCGATGAAAGTTGAAGCCCTATTGTTTTTTAATATCGGTGTTGAAATAGGTCAGATCATATTTATTGGCGGTGTTATTTTTATTGGGCTGCTCACTCGGGGGATCCCAGCGATTAAGAAGAAAGAAAGAGCGATAGTTGATCTTACTGTTTACAGCATCGGAATTTGCAGCGCTTATTGGCTTTTCGATCGCAGTGCGCTGTTGTTGGGATAAGGTTTCCGGTCTATTTAATGTGACCTAAATGTTTGGCGAGTACTTTCAGGCTAGGCTTGAATAATTTTGGTGTACAGGCCAGGATGTGGCCAGTCTCCAAGAAGGATTCCCCACCTTGAAAATCACTCACCATACCGCCAGCTTCTCGGACAATAAGTACACCTGCAGCAATATCCCAGGGTTTTAAGTGCATTTCCCAGAAGGCATCCATTCTGCCCGCGGCAATATAGGCTAAATCGAGTGAAGCGGCACCCATTCGCCGTATGCCCGATGAGTTGTCGGCGAATTCATGCATGCAGGTTAGGTAATTCCCCATCTCACTGAAAGAGGGGTCGCTAAAGGGAATTCCAGTTCCGTAAAGTGCGCCAGATTCCTCGAGGCGACCTGATACTCGAATTCTGCGTCCATTGAGTTTGGCTCCACCTCCTCTGCTAGCGGTAAATTCTTCACGTTTAAAAGGTTCTATAATAACGGCGTGTTCAAGGCGTCCTTTTACTCTACAGGCGATTGAGATACCCACATGAGGAATGCCTCGAACGAAGTTCGTGGTACCGTCTAATGGATCAATAATCCACTCGACTTCACTGTCTGGGTTACCGCTAGAGCCACTTTCCTCACCGAGGAATCGATGATCTGGATAGGCTTTCTTAATTTGATAGATAATTGTTTCTTCCGAGCGGCGGTCAACCTCAGTCACAAAATCATGCCGACCCTTTTCATCCACTTTGACTAACTCTAGGTTGTCGGCGGCTTTAACAATCATCTCGCCAGCCTGACGGGCTGCGCGGAGAGCGATATTGACCATCGGTTGCATAAGAGTTTTCCAATTGAGGGTAGGACGGCGCGCATTGTACCAGAGAACCTCGATTCTGCTACACTCGCGACCCTATTTTTTAAGTGATTAAAAATAGGGACTAATTGCAGGTAAGAGAGGAAATAGATGTCTACGGCTGAGCGACAAGCAAAAATAAGAATTGTATTGGTTAATACCTCCCATCCAGGAAATATTGGGGGTGCTGCCCGAGCAATGAAAAATATGGGTTTAGCGGAGTTGTATCTGGTTGAACCACGAGAATACCCTGCGCCAAGAGCGGTCTGGAGAGCAGCAGGCGCGAGAGATGTGTTGGCTAATGCGAAAATTGTCAGTTCAGTGGATGAGGCGATTAAGGATTGTGGTTTGGTGATTGGAACTAGTGCGCGTGAGCGCAGAATACCTTGGCCTTTAATCAACCCCCGAGAGTGTGGCGATAAAATTTGGAAAGAGGCTAAATCTCATCAAGTTGCTTTGCTCTTTGGGAGAGAGGATCGTGGGCTTACCAATAGTGAACTACAAAAATGCCACTATCACGTTCATATTCCGTCAAATCCAGATTATAGCTCGTTAAATCTAGCGACCGCGGTTCAAGTACTGTCCTATGAGATCCGTATGGCTAGTCTGGTGCGTAAGAACGGTGATTTACCGGAAATGAACGAGTGGGATCAGCCCCTAGCCACTGCTGACGAGCTCGAGCTATTTCACGAACACTTGGCTGCCACGATGGCTGATCTGAAATTCTATGATCCGGATAATCCTAAGCAGCTTTTGACGAGAATGCGTCGGTTATTTAATCGGACTAGAATGGATAAGATGGAGGTTTCTATGCTGCGTGGCTTGCTATCAGCTGCACAGCGAAAGCGTGAAAAATAGCGGGATCTGAGCCGATTGAAGTACTTGACTATTTTAGTCGGTTATTAGATAATAGCGGCTCTTTAATGGGGCAACCTAGGTTAAAAATATGAGACTGACAACCAGAGGCCGCTATGCAGTGACAGCGATGCTTGATCTGGCTTTGCACTCGGAGAATAGGCCGGTAACTCTCGCTAAGATTTCGGAGCGCCAAACAATTTCTTTGTCATATTTAGAGCAGCTTTTTTCAAGGCTTCGTAAAGCTGATTTAGTTGATAGTGTCCGTGGTCCGGGCGGTGGTTATCGTTTGGTAGGAGAGGCTGACTTGATTTGTGTGGCTGATATTATTAAGGCTGTTAATGAGTCCGTCGATAGTACTAATTGTGGAGGTAAGGGAGACTGCCAGGGCGGCAGTATCTGCTTAACCCATAACTTGTGGGATGATTTAAGCAGGCAGATCAACGATTTTTTAAGTGGAATTTCGCTAGCAGATTTGGTCGCTAAGCGCGATGTACAGAATATAGCCCGTCGTCAAATAGATCAGTTATTGACCTTGGAAGATAATAATGTGCGGGCAAATGCCTGCTGATATGGAGTAGTAGATGAATCTACCGATTTACTTAGATTATGCGTCAACCACACCGGTTGATCCAGTGGTTGCCGAGAAAATGATGGAATTCCTTACCCCTGCTGGGCAGTTTGGTAATCCAGCATCACGTTCGCACGTGTTCGGTTGGCAAGCAGAGGCGGCGGTGGAAGATGCGCGTCAAGATGTTGCTAATCTTATTGGTGCAGACCCTAGAGAGATTGTTTGGACTTCGGGTGCAACTGAGGCTAACAATCTCGCGATTAAAGGTTGCGCGCACTTCAACCAGCGTAAAGGCAAGCATATTATTACCTCAAGAATAGAACATAAGGCGGTATTAGATACCTGTCGCCAGCTCGAGCGTGAAGGCTTTGAGGTTACCTATCTTGATCCAGACACTAGTGGCTTGATCCAGCCTGCGATGGTCGCTGATGCGATTCGAGAAGATACAACCGTGGTGTCAATCATGCACGTTAATAACGAGCTTGGTACACTGAATGATATCGCCGCTATAGGCAAAATTTGTCGTGAGAAAAAAGTATTTTTTCATGTTGATGCTGCCCAAAGTGCAGGTAAAACAGGGATCAATGTAGAAGAGATGTACGTCGATATGATGTCTTTTTCTGCCCATAAGATTTATGGCCCTAAGGGTATTGGCGCACTATTTGTGCGACGCAAGCCTCGCGTTCGGATTGAAGCTCAGATGCATGGTGGTGGCCATGAGCGTGGAATGCGATCGGGTACCTTACCAACACATCAAATTGTAGGGATGGGAGAGGCCTTTAAGGTTGGCTTTAAGAATTTGGCGGCAGAATCCGCTCGTATTGAAGCTTTGCGTACTCGATTGTGGGTGGGCGTGTCTGATATGGAAGAGGTCCATTTAAATGGTTCCGAAGATCAACATGTTCCTGGAATTGTGAACATTAGTTTTGCGTTTGTAGAAGGAGAATCTCTCATTATGGCCTTGAGAGATCTGGCTGTTTCCTCTGGTTCTGCCTGCACATCGGCGAGCTTGGAACCTTCTTATGTTTTGCGGGCTCTTGGGTTAAATGACGAGATGGCCCACAGTTCGATTCGATTCAGTATCGGTCGTTTCACCTCAGAGAAAGATATAGACACTGCTATCGAGAAAGTGCGTCATGCGGTGAGCAAATTACGTGAATTATCGCCATTATGGGATATGTTTAAAGCGGGAATTGATTTAAATACTGTACAATGGGCCGCGCATTAAGGCGCTACTAGCGTCTTAAGTGTGAAGCGTAAATTTAAACCGTTAACTAGGAGTCATTATTATGGCTTACAGTGAGAAAGTTATAGATCATTATGAAAACCCAAGGAACGTGGGTCAATTAGATGAAACATCTAAAAACGTTGGTACTGGGATGGTGGGTGCGCCTGCTTGTGGCGATGTGATGCGTCTGCAAATTCGTGTTAATGATGAAGGTATTATCGAAGATGCAAAATTTAAAACTTATGGTTGTGGTTCAGCTATTGCATCGAGTTCACTTTTAACCGAATGGGTTAAAGGTAAGCATTTAGATGAAGCTGAGCAGATAAAAAACACCCAAATCGCCGAAGAATTGGCACTTCCCCCAGTTAAGATTCATTGTTCAGTACTTGCTGAAGATGCAATCAAAACTGCAGTGCGCGACGTTCGAGCGAAGCAAGGGAGATAGTTGGCAAAATGGCAATCACAATGACCTCGGCTGCTGAGCAGCATGTCCTCAAACATTTGGAACATCGAGCGACGGGTGTAGGTATACGCTTAGGTGTTCGTACTACCGGTTGTTCAGGGTTGTCCTATGTTCTGGAATTTGTCGATGCCGCTGCTGATGAGGACAAAATCTTCGAATTTGGTGATTTCAAACTGTTGATTGATCCCAAAAGTTTGTTGTATCTCGATGGTACCGAGTTGGACTATATTAAAGAGGGATTAAATGAAGGGTTTGAATTTAAAAACCCTAATGTTAAGGACGAATGTGGCTGCGGAGAGAGCTTTCACGTTTAACCTGTGCACCTTTAATTGAAAATAGTCAGAGTGATGGGCCATTGAATTTTTCTAGCGATTTCTTTGCAGTGTTCTCAATTAACCCAGCCTGGGACGTCGATCTCAATGATTTGGGCGTTCGCTATCGTAAGCTTCAGCAAGAATTTCATCCTGATCGGTACGCTACGAAATCGGATGTTGAAAGGCGTGTCGCGGTGCAGGCATCCTCTTTCATTAATCAAGCCTTCGATACGTTAAAGTCGCCGCTAAAACGGGCGCAGTATCTTTTAACACTCAAGGGTACTGATGTTGACCAAGAAACACACATCACTAGTGATGCTGTGTTTTTAATGCAACAAATAGAATTACGAGAGACTTTGTCGGATATTTCTAGCAAAGAGAATCCTTTACAGAGTATTGCGACGCTTAGGATTGATGTTGAAAGCACATATTGTGAACTTCAGTGTGAATTTCAGCGTCAGTATGAATCTGAGTTATTTGATAATGCTTTTAACGCAATGGTTAAGATGCAGTTTTTTGCCAAGTTACTGGTCGAAATCGAACAGCTCGAAGCTGAACTAGAGGACGCATAGAGCGTGGCTTTATTACAAATTTCTGAACCTGGACAATCCCCTCAACCTCACCAGCGCAGAAAAGCGGTGGGCATTGACCTTGGGACAACCAATTCACTGGTTGCCACTGTGCGCAGCGGCATGGCTGAAACTCTACCAGACGAACAGGGTAGGCATTTATTACCTTCTGTAGTCCACTACACGCCGCAAGGCCCTAATTGTGTTGGCAACGAAGCCGCAGAGCACAACGTAAGCGACCCACTGAACACCATATCTTCCGTGAAGAGGTTACTCGGGCGTGGGCTCGAAGACGTTAAAATGCTGGGCAATCAGCTTCCCTATGATTTCCAGACTGATCAAGGTGGAATGCCTAAAATTGCTACGGTAAATGGGTTGGTAAGTCCGATTCAGGTATCGGCTGAGATTTTACGTAAATTAGTAAGTCGCGCTGAGGCATCCCTTGATGGTGTTTTAGATGGGGCGGTGATCACTGTGCCGGCTTATTTTGATGAGGCTCAGCGTCAGGCTACAAAAGATGCCGCAACTCTTGCGGGCGTTAAGGTACTACGGCTGCTTAATGAGCCTACAGCGGCGGCTATTGCGTATGGGTTAGATAATGCTAAAGAGGGTGTTATTGCAGTCTATGATCTAGGTGGCGGGACATTTGATGTGAGCATTATGCGTCTCTCACGCGGTGTGTTTGAAGTGCTTGCAACTGGCGGTGATTCGGCTCTTGGGGGCGATGATTTTGACCACGCTATTGCTGAGTGGTTGCGCCAACAGTCTGGTATGAGCGAGTCCCTAAATCCAATGGAGCAGCGGATTCTTCTTGAAACGGCCAAGGCAGTTAAAGAAGAGTTAACCGATTCTGAGGCCGTCGAGATTGAACTTCTCGATTGGAGTGGTGTTCTGACTCGTGATGTGATGGATGACTTGATCGATGACTTACTGAACCAAACTATTAGAGCTTGTCGGCGCTCATTGCGTGATGCCGGCGTCCCTGTAGATGATATAGATAAAGTGGTTTTGGTTGGCGGGTCGACCAGAACTCTGAGAGTTCGAGATAAGGTGGCTGAATTCTTTGGTGTAGAGCCCTTAGCTAACCTCGACCCTGATCGGGTGGTTGCCCTAGGTGCGGCGTTGCAGGCGGAGGTGTTGATTGGTAATAAATCAGGCGACGAAATGTTGTTGCTAGATGTGATTCCGCTATCGTTGGGTATTGAAACAATGGGTGGGCTAATTGAAAAGATCATTCACCGCAATACCACTATTCCAGTTGCCAAGGCTCAAGAATTCACCACATTCAAAGATGGGCAGACAGCTATGGCTGTGCACATTTTACAGGGTGAGCGCGAGTTGGTTGATGATTGTAGGTCGCTGGCTCGATTTGAATTGCGAGGTATTCCGCCGATGGTTGCTGGTGCAGCCAAAATTCGGGTCACTTATCAAGTTGATGCAGACGGCTTGCTTAGCGTTACTGCTCGTGAGTTAACTAGTAATGTAGAATCCAGAATCGAAGTAAAACCGTCTTATGGTTTAGCTGAAGATGAGATCACTCAAATGCTTCAAGATTCATTCAATCATGCTCGGGATGATATGCAAGCCAGAGCGCTTCGTGAGCAACAGGTTGACGCCGATAGAATGATTGAAGACCTTCTGGCCGCATTAAAGCAAGATGGAGATAAGCTACTTAATGCAGAAGAAATTCAGTGCCTACAGGTGGCCGTCAAGGAACTCCAGAAGATACGAGAGGAGACGACGCAGCATCGAGTTTTGGCACGACAAATAGAGGCGGTAGGCAAAACCAGCGAGACTTTCGCTGCCCGACGGATGGACTCCTCAATTAAGAGTGCATTGGCAGGCCATAGCCTGGACGAAATTGAACAAGGTTAAAACCAAATCTATCCTTAAAGGACTTTATTGATCATGGCTCGAATAGTATTTTTACCGCACAAAGAGATATGTCCAGATGGCGCTGTTATTGAGGCCCACGAAGGGGAATCTGTTTGCGAGGCCGCTCTGCGCAATGGTCTTGATATAGAGCATGCCTGTGAGATGTCCTGCGCCTGCACTACGTGCCATATTCATGTTCGAGAGGGTTATGATTTACTGCCTGAAGCCGATGAGCTTGAGGAAGACTACCTCGATAAAGCCTGGGGAGTCGATCCAGACTCTAGGTTGAGTTGCCAGGTGATAGTTGAGGAGCAGGACTTGGTGGTTGAAATTCCTATTTACACCATCAATATGGTGTCGGAGAGGCATTAAGCAGAGGTAGCGATGGAGCAGCGCACTATTCTTAAATCTAAGTTACAGCACAATCTACTCCTGTGCTTATTATTTGCACTTTGTACGTCCTGTGTTACTTCTATAGACACCGTTGTTCATTATGCAGACGAGCAATTAATAGCTGGGCAAGCGACGCCCACTAGACACAGAGTGATGTCCGATGGCCATCCAATGGCGGTATGGGAGAAGTCCCATGATGACGCTAAAGGAATTATTCTATTCGTCCATGGCAGAACATGGAGTGGTCTGCCAGACTTTGATCTTCAGGTTGAAGGTGAAGAGTTATCGCTGATGGATGGAATGCTCGAGCAGGGCTATGGCTCTTATGCTATCGATCTGCGAGGTTATGGAAAAACGCCAAGAGATGTCAGCCAATGGCTTTCCCCAGTCAAGGCCGCTAACGATGTGATTAACGTTGTCGATTGGATATCTGAGCGCCATGACAATGTTCCCATTCATGTGTTTGGCTGGTCCTATGGTTCAGTAATTTCGCTGCTAGCAACTCAGGATAACTCAAATAATATTGCTAGTTTGACACTCTTTGGCTTTTGGTTAGATCTGGATGCTAGCGTAGAAAAAGATCATAAAGATAAGGCCTTAGAAAGGCGTGTTAATACAGCAGAAGCTGCCGCAAGTGACTTTATTGTGCCGGGTAGCATCAGCCAACGGGCTATCGATGGCTATGTGGAGGCTGCTTTAGCTGCCGACCCCGTCCGAGTTGATTGGCGCCGGGAGCAAGAATTTCTGAGCATCGATCCCAGCCGCATTGAAGTTCCTGTACTGCTTATTCAGGGCGAGTTTGATCCTATCGCGCCAACAGATTTTCAGGCCAAGCTGTTTACTCGGTTAAAGACTGCCGACAAAAGTTGGGTAGTAGTGTCCGGCGGCGATCATGCCGCGTTTATGGAGACTCCTCGGCCTTATTTTATACAGGTGTTCAACGATTTTATTGAACGATTTAATCCATAATATAAAGCAAAGATGCGCCAACCAATGCGTATAAAATGAGGTAAAAAACATGCTTAAGTGGACCGATGTTAACGATATCGCCATCGAATTAATGGAACGTCACCCGGATGTTGATCCTCAGTATGTTAATTTTGTTGATCTACATAAGTGGGTTTTAGCCATTGAAGACTTTTCTGACGATCCTGATCGCTGCGGCGAAAAAATTCTTGAAGCTATTCAAATGACATGGATTGACGAACTAGATTAAACGCACTTAGTGTCTGTAATGAGCATAGAGGAATTTATACATGCTAAAAATAGTAAAATATCTCATTCTTCTCTTAGTGGCCATTGCTCTGATAGTGGTAGTAAGGGGCTTATTGCATCGCCCTAAGTATAGGTATGCGTCGATCCAGTAAGCCTCGGGCTTGTGTTATAAGGACCCTCCACTGCTGGTTGATTTAGTGATTAGGCCATATTACGGCGGTGGTGGGCTAGAAAGCAGTTGTGACCACCACCATTGATAGGTAGAATTCGCGCACTTTTTAAACCTCATTCTTAAATTACTGACTTTGGAGAAATTTCATGGCGTCTGAACGCACATTATCGATTATTAAGCCTGATGCAGTGGCAAAAAACGTTGTTGGCCAAATTTTGAGCCGATTTGAAACCGCAGGGCTTCATGTTGTTGCCTGTAAAATGATTCACCTTAGCCGGGAACAGGCTGAAGGATTTTATGCCGAGCATAAAGAGCGTGGTTTCTTTAGTGATTTGGTAGGCTTTATGACGTCTGGACCAGTTTCTGTGCAGGTACTTGAAGGTGAGAATGCTATTTTGACCAATAGAGACCTAATGGGAGCAACTAACCCAAAAGAGGCTGCAGCTGGTACTATTCGTGCAGACTTTGCGGAATCTATTGACGCCAACGCAGCACATGGCTCGGATTCGGCTACTTCTGCGGCGCGAGAGATCGCTTACTTTTTTGAAGATAGCGAGATTTGTCCTCGTTAGACAGTGAGATATTAGGACTTTTATGTCCCCAAAATTAGCAGGAAATGTAATAGACGACCAGCCCCAAGAGGTTAAAACTAACTTGTTGGGGTTTTCTGCGTCTCGTCTTGGCGACTTCATGGAAGAAATAGGTGAGAAACGTTTTCGCGCGACTCAGGTTATTAAGTGGATTCATCAGATGGGAATCTGTGACATTAATGCGATGAGTAACCTATCTAAGGACTTGCGCGCCAAACTTGATCAAGTTGCAGAGGTCACATTACCTGAAGTGGTGAGTTGTCAGGATTCTGTTGATGGAACGCGCAAATGGCTTATTAGAGTCGATGGCGGAAGTTGCATTGAGATGGTTTATATCCCCGAACGGGAGCGAGGCACTCTATGTGTGTCATCTCAGATCGGTTGCGCGCTTGATTGCAGTTTTTGTGCGACCGGTAAGCAGGGTTTTAATAGAGATCTAACAGCTGGAGAAATTATCGGCCAGTTATGGATTGCTGCAGATTCTTTTGAACAGTTTACTCACAAGGCCAAACGTCGAGTCACTAATGTGGTGATGATGGGGATGGGCGAGCCTTTAATGAATTTTGATAACGTTGTTGATGCTATGAGCATTATGCTCGAAGACAATGCTTATGGCCTCTCAAAGCGCAGGGTGACGCTTAGCACTGCAGGTGTTGTGCCTCAACTGGATAAGTTGGGTGATGTCAGTGACGTCTCACTCGCTATTTCTCTGCATGCTCCAAACGATGAACTGCGCAATCAGTTGGTGCCGATTAACCGCAAATACCCATTAGCTCAATTTATTGAGAGTGCGAAAAATTATATTGAAAAAATGCCTGATAATCGACGCAAAGTAACCGTTGAATATACCTTGATGGATCAGGTAAATGATCGATCAGTCCATGCTCGCGAATTAGCGGTATTATTGAAAGATTTGCCCTGCAAGGTCAATCTCATCCCGTTTAATGCTTTTCCAGGATCAGACTACAAACGGGTCACCAATACAGCTCTGAACCGGTTTAGAGATATTCTAATGGCGGAGGGTTACACTGTTACCGTAAGAACTACTCGAGGTGATGATATTGCTGCCGCGTGCGGGCAGCTTGCCGGTGAAGTCAACGACCGGACTAAGCGCCAAGAGCGTTATAAAAAGCGCTTAAGTGAGGTTCAAACGCTTCAG
>JAPKEJ010000085.1 GCA_028822155.1 Porticoccaceae bacterium | reverse complement strand
CCAAAAGGCTGTAAAAACTCTCATCATAGCCACGATACAGAAGAGGTGTTTATAGTCCATCAAGGGCAGTGGAAATTTACCTGGGGCGAAGACGGGAGTGATGGCGAGACCATTTTGAGTAGCGGCGATACCATATCTATTCCTACTCAGTTATTTCGCGGTTTTGAGAATGTTGGTGACGATAATGGCTTCCTATTTAGTGTGTTAGGCCATCTCCCAAATGACACACCAGGAAGTGTCACGTGGGCACCTTATGTGTTTGCAGAAGCCAAGCAATATGGCTTAGTATTGCTGAAAAATGGGCAATTAATCGACACGCATTCTGGCCAAACTGTTCCATCTGATCAAGATTTATACAGCCCTGTTTCCGGCAAAGAACTTGAAGCTTTCAGTACACTAACACTGGAAGATATGAGTAAGAACATTAAACGAAATGCTGATTACGCAAGTCATGACACTGGCGGCTTGACCAATGAGCAGGGGGCACAAGAATATGCCGTTATTGGCTCCCAAAATAATAATGAACACATGCCCGCAGGTAAGATAAGTCGACCCCACAACTTTCAACTGCGTCGGTTAATGCTTGACTGTGGAGCAACTGTCGCCAAGCACAGTCGAGAGGAGCCCGAAGTTTTGTTTGTACATCGCGGCAGCCTTACAATCACCACTGACAAGGGCGCCTTCACCCTGGGTACTGGCGATTTATTCACCTGTCCAATTGGGTTATCAAGAAGTTTTATCAATGAGAGCAATGAACCAGTCGATATAATAATTGTTCGTGGCGGCGACAACCCCAGTGAAGCAATATTTGACTGACAACCCGATTTGACGTCGGCTATAATTTTAGGGGCGAAATACTATGTGTAGAATGCAAAATCACTACGATAGCGCACCTGCGGACTCTAAGACTAAGGGAATGTCCATGCTAGGTTTTGACGATGAATTTACAGATATCGTCGACTATATTTTGCGAATTACCTACCGTATCTGGGAAGGTAAGCAAGTAGGTCTTTGCTATGATTATTATTCCAATGACTGCCCCGTCTACACAATGGCCGGCGTTACTATTGGTGCAAAAGAGGTTACCCAAAATACCCTTACTACCCTAGCAAGCTTTCCCGATAGAACCCTGGGAGCAGAGAATATAATTTGGGGTGGCAACGATACTGAGGGATATCATACCTCTCACCTGATCAAAACGTCGATGACCAACCTCGGTAGTAGCGATATGGGCCCTGCAACCGGCAATCAGGCAACTTTCTTGGTGATAGCTCACTGTATAGTTAAAGATAACAAAATCATCGAAGAGTGGTTAGTCCGTGATAATTATGCCCTCACCGAGCAACTCGGCTTCGATGTCCACCAAATCGCTGTAAAAAAAGCATCTGAACCACTCCAAAAAAGACTCGAGGACTGGCATCAGTCTGAACTGCATCGTGTCATTGGCAGTGTAACTCATGAGCGACGACCCTTTTTAGGATGTAGTTCTGAGGATTCGGAAGGGTTCATTGAAGCGCTAATGCAAAATATCTGGAACGCTCGATTGCTAGGTGATGTTTTTCAAAGTTACTCCGAAGATGCCCTATTTCACTGCTCTAGAAACCAAACATTAAAAGGGCATGAGCAAATTTCTGCCTTTTATGCGCAATTAATTGGCACCGTCACGCAATTGAAGTTCTCTTACGATTATTGCTGTTCTATAGCGAATGATCGGGGTGGCAAAGATGTCGCTGTTCGTTGGACTATAGCGGGAAATCATGGGGGCTCGGGGCTCTATGGCGAGCCAACCGGCATTCCCCTACTTATTCTTGGTGAGAGTCAGTACAGAATTATCGATGGCCTAATTACAGAGGAGTGGACTATATTTGACGAACTATCTATTTTAGTTCAAATATATCGCGCGAGATTGAGTATTACCGACTAAACATACCTAAAAAGAAGAAAAGACATGGAACTACAAACATTTGGTCTAATAAATTGGTTGATTTTAGGGGCCTATCTAGCGGCCAACTTAGTCCTAGGATTTTTTCTCAGCCAGAAGGTAGCTACCGCGGATGATTTTTTTGTTGGGCAGCGAAATATCCCGTGGTGGGCTATTGGTATTTCAGTTGTAGCAACCTACGTGAGCGCCCTATCCTTCCTTGGCGGGCCAGCCTGGGCCTATACTGAGGGGTTAAGTGTTATTGCCATTCACCTCAACTACCCTATCGTTATTTTTCTCGTTATTGCCTTTTTCTTACCGTTTTTTTTCAATAGTGGCGTCGCCTCAATACATGAATATCTAGAAAGACGATTTGGCCCAACGTCTCGCAGTGTTATGGCCATCATTTTCTTAATTTCGCAAGCTTTAACCTCATCAGCCGTACTATATGCCACAGCCTTAGTCCTTGAGTTCATCACTGGTATGCCCGTAGTTTACGCCATTATTATTATTACCTGTATTGCACTTATTTACACCATCATGGGTGGTTTGGCAGCAGTGATTTGGACCGACGTTATCCAGGCATTTGTATTATTGATAGGCGCCCTCATCATCACAGTATCTCTCATCAATAATCTCAGTCTTCCTCTGGGTGAGACATTGGAGCTACTAAAGGCAGAAGGTAGAACGGATCCCCTGAATTTTAGTTTCGATACAACACAGGTGAGTACAGTCTGGACAGGGGTTATTGCCATGACACTGTTCCATATCACAGTCTACGGTACGAACCAAATGATGGTTCAACGCACGCTAGCTGCGAAGAATATCGGCGACGCCAAAAAATCATTCTTAATGATGGGCTACTTTGCGATATTTATATATTTCTTGTTTTTTCTGCTCGGAATACTTTTTTACAGCTACTACGGTGGACGAGAATTTGAGAATGGCAACACCATCATTCTAGAATTTGCATCCTCCCTCGCGATCCCAGGTTTAATGGGTATTATTGCAGCTGCGGTGATAGCGGCATCTATGTCTAGCCTTGACTCTGCGTTCAATTCTATGTCCACTGTAATCACGGTCGACTTCTATCAAAAGTATATGAAAACGGACGCCAGTCAAGAGCACTATCTTTTGATGTCACGGTTATTTACCGTTTTCTGGGCCCTAGCCATTATCATTCCCGCCTTTATGTACACTAAGAGTAGCGGCTCTGTTCTAGAGACTCTCAGCAAGCTGGGATCCTATTTTGTCGGCGCTAAATTGGCTATGTTTGGTTTAGGGTTTTTCTCCAAACATACAACCGAAAAGGGTCTCTTGACCGGCGTGGCAGTAGGGTTTGCTGTTGTCTGGTGGGTCGCTATAAATACTGATATTGCCTGGCCTTGGTATTGTGTAATTGGCGCTATTATTAACATAACCGTCTCTATTGGCGCCAGCCTAATTATCGACGGCCGCCAAACTGAGTACTCTAGGTACAGCATTCAGGGCCAGAAAAAGTATTTTGCGGAGAATAATCTCCCCGAAACAGACAACGGATGGTATCTAGTTCCCGGTAAAATCGACAAACAAACCTATTGGTTACTTGTATTCTTTGTCGCTTCAGTCGCTGCCTTATTTTTATTTAACCACCTAATCTAATGACAGCCTTTTAGTTCCACCACCAGTACTGGCCTACTGGAGTGAATACGGGGATGGCCCCTTTTTTTAAATATTATCCAGGAGTTATAGATGAGTAGAATATTAACGAGCCACGTAGGTTCATTACCAAGAACTCAAGAAGTTGTTGATTATATTTTTTCAAGAGAAAATCAGCAGCCATATAATGAGAGTAAGTTTGACGACTGCATGACCAGCAGTGTTCTAGACACGGTAGAGAAGCAAAAGCATGCAGGTATAGACATCGTTAGCGATGGTGAAACATCAAAAATATCCTATGCGACCTATGTAAAAGACAGATATACCGGTTTTTCAGGTGACAGCCCTCGCAACCCACCTAAAGATTTGACACTTTTCCCAGGCTTTCTCAAAAGACTTTCAGATGATGGTGGAACGCCGCAATATGCTAGACCCATGTGCACCGGCGAGGTTAAGTCAAAGGGTCAGGGAGAACTGCAAAAAGATATCTCTAATTTAAAGGCAGCAATGGCTACAAATGGGCTCGAGAGGGGCTTCATGAACGCTGCATCACCCGGCGTTATTTCTCTATTCTTACAAAATGACTATTACCCAACAAGGGACGCTTATCTAGCGGCTCTTGCAGATGCAATGCGAGATGAGTACGAGACTATTGTGGCATCAGGATTAGATTTGCAATTAGACTGTCCTGACTTGGCTCTTTCTAGGCACATGTTATTTAATCATTTATCAGATTCAGAGTTTATAAAGGTTGCTGAATCACATGTGGAAGCACTCAATCACGCGCTAAAGAATGTACCGGAAGAAAAGGTAAGAATTCATATCTGTTGGGGAAATTATGAAGGTCCTCA
>JAPKEJ010000084.1 GCA_028822155.1 Porticoccaceae bacterium | reverse complement strand
TCAAATCAGGGCTAGATCGAGGTGAGAAGTTCTTGAGGCTTATAAAAAGGTGGGGTGAGAGGTCGGAAAGATCCCTAAACAATGTAAGACACTGAGTTAATTCAGCCTGCATTCGCCGAGTTTCCTGATAACTCGCAGGAATAAAAAAGCCTCTGTTTAGAGGCTTTTAGTTTTCTAGATTTAATGTGTTGTTTATTTCGCTGTATATATGACCTCGCATACCTCAATTGTTTCCGAGACTATCTCATCGACATATTGCTGCGCTTCAATCCAAATAGACGAGAAGGCGGCGCCAGCATAGAACTGATCTAGCACCTTGCCTGCTTCTGAACCCGATTTAAAAATGGCTCTGAAGTGATGCATTCCTGTTTCGTGAACCCCGCCACCAACAGGAGCGAATACGGCTAAGTTCACCTCGTTGCCGGCAGCTCTAATAGCAGTTTCTAGCTCAGTCATTTTGTTTGTAAATGCCATTTCATCATTTAGTTTAATTCTCCAAAGGCGTTCAAAACCTGGTTCGAGATCAAACTCTTTCAATGGCTTGAACACAGCTGCATATTTGACAGACCTTAACCGATCAAAGGCAGGCGCTGGATTAGCTGGATCGTAGGCTTCAATCATCCCTAAGGCTTTTTCAAGACTTGGGAATGCATTCCAAACGAACATTTCTCCTGGGTAATTATTGCCAGCTCGAGTTACGCAAACTCCTGCTACATCTGAGCCAATGGATTTAAAAGTTTCAGGGTTCTTTTTCATGTATTGAACATATTTGTTAATGTCGTCAGATTGAACTGTTAGTGTGGTGATAGCGCCTTCTGGAACGGCCATAGCTAGACTTGATAATACCAGTGAGATCAGGATAGTGAATGTAAATTTTAGGTGGTTCATTTTTGTTACCCCAGCTGAAAAGATTAGTGTTGTATTTGATTGCAAGTAATCGAAAGTTAGATTTCATGATTATGTGAAAAACATTACTTCGATTTATTAATCATAGCTGAATAGTCCATTCAGTCAAATCAGGTGAGGAGTGGTTGAGGGTTATGGTTTGATAACACTTATCTGTATGGGCGGAATCTCTCGCAAAGGCTCTGGTTGATTCTCGCCCCAGTTCTCTCTATCTCTGACCTTTAGGTAGTAAATCATTGCGGTCACATTACCTTGGGTAGCCTTCTCAAAAAGAGCGTTAAAAACGCTATTTAAGCAGTAGAGGTGCTGGCACAATATTGCGGCGCGGCAGATGAATCATGGGGCCTTGAGTTAAATCGACAGTAAATAAGCTGCCATTCTGTTTAAACCAAACGGTCTCTAGGTTAGCGAACTCGGCCTCGAGAGAAACATTCCCAATAGTTAGCTGCAGACCCCAGGACCAAGCCGAGGAGTTAATACTGCCAACCTGTTTCTCGTTGTGACCATCAACCATGGCAAAAACCGCAGCGCCGTCTACTGGTTTAACCTGACTTTGAGTTCGCATGCTCCGCAACACATAAGTTTGGCCAATTTTCTGTTGTTGCACCAGCGCATCTCTACCAACAAAATCATTACCATCGAGCTTTACCAGCCAACCCAGACCCACTTCAAAAGGGGATCGCTGAAAATCCGGATCGGGATCAAGCTCTGTCGCAAAATCCCAGCCCGCAACCACAAATCCTCCCTCGAACCGACAGGCCTCTAATGCCCTCAATCCGTAGCCTGGTATTGCAATACCCATATGCTGGCGAGCCTTTTCAATACTCTGCTTAAAGGGCTCTATCATCTCGGGGGGCAGCCAGCATTCATACCCAAGATCCGCGGTAAACCCCATTCGTGCAATACGTATGGTGCCATCAGCAAAGGGGTAGTCTAAAACACCAAAGGGCGCGAGCTCCTCAATCACTGGAAATCCCATGCTGGATAATACCGCGGTGGACAGAGGCCCCTGTATTGCCATTCCACACCAGTCATCTGTACACTCCCGAATATGCAGGTCGGCACTAGAAATCTCCAACTTCTGGCGGATCAGTTCAAAATAATCTGAATGATTGATATCTGAGGGCATCAGTAGGTAGTCATCGTCGCTATATTTATAAAGAATAGCGTCGTCTTTAAGACTACCGTCATTGTTACAAAAGGCGACATAGATGCCGCGCATGGAGGGCGCAGTGCTAACGGGTCGGGTTAGGACATAATCGAGGAATAGCCCTGCCTCATAACCGGTGATCTGGATCTTCCGAATGGGTGATACATCAAATAGTGCACAGCTAGTGCGAATGGCCTGATATTCCAGTTCTGGCTCTAAACCATACTGCTGCGGCAGGAGAAACTCATTCCAGTTAATATAATCATCGTCTTCTTGGCTGGAGGCTAAAAAATCATCAAAATCCAGATTCTCGCGACGATTTAAAAAATCAAAAAAAGCACTTTTTTTCATAGCTAATACTCGAACATTCAAGCCACAATAGATAGGGATCAAAGTTTATCAGAAATTTTGTCCTCTCAGTCTTTTGCCTATACGATAGGAATGCACGATTTACTAATTCTACGGGCTAGTGCGCTGAGTTCCAAAATCTTTACGGGTCATGCGTCTCGAGCATGTGCGAGCAAAAATATTGTTCTAACGGAGCATTGTTTGAAATCAAGAATAATAAAATATCTGTTGGTAATAGCATTATTGGCTGTGATTCTGTCGTCTTACCTAGCCGATACCGACTGGGAGGTGAGCCATACCATTGATATCGACGCAAAACCATCAATTGTTTGGGGCTTACTGGTTGATCTTGATGGCTACTCGGAGTGGAATCGTTATTCACCCAATGTGACGGGCATACTGGCTGAAGGTGAGGTGTTAGTCGTTGAAGCGCACCTTGATGACGAAGTGCAACATGTTAAGAGCCTCGTGCTGTCAATCAAGCCAGGTCAAGAGCTCTGTTGGAACACGTATAGCTGGTTTAAGTTTTTAGCGAACGGCATGCGCTGTCGTTGGCTAACCGCAATGCCCGATGGCGGCACTCGATTACTCCACCACGAAGTTATGCAAGGCCCTTTAGCGTGGCTGGTAGAAAGGCTTTATCGTGAGCGAATTGAGCGCGGGTTGGCTTTGGTTAATAACTCGCTGGCGGCAGAGGCTGAGGCCCGTGAAAAGCGTTAGGACATAGACTGCTGTATCTCAAAACTAAAACACTGCATCCTCCAAAGGTACTCCCTAGAATCATCAGTTTTAATGTTTGCTTTATGATTAACAAACGACATTTCATTCTGCAAATTAGTGTAAATAGTATCCCAACGTACTACGCTGGCCAGAACGGCCGATGGGTAAGCGGTATGGATTTGTCCGAATATACTTGGCACTTGAGATTTCTGTTTTTTGTCATTGCGTGTCACTTTATGTTTATTTGCCCAGACGCCAGTTAAAGTAGTTGTCCAAGCAGGCCCACTTGACCTTTTTTGTTCTTGAACTGTGTTTAATAAGCCCCCGGTAAACAAAGCACTTATTTTCATACGATCAAAATTTGGGGTATCTCATCTTTTTAACGTTTCATAATTAAGGCCGTCTATGCCAATCAGAACTACTTTTCGTTGTTCAGTATCGACAATCCAATATTAATACTCGGACGTAAAAATATTAAGCGTAAGTAAATAGTACTCCAAACCGATAAAGCCAAAATGGCACATGAGAATAAATAATGATGTTACTACGTTTTATAACTGCTACAGCTTTGACTATTTTACTGGCGGCTTGTGTCGGACCGGGATCATATAATGGAAAATCTTTAACAGCCATTGGCAATGCCGCGCCTGTATTGGCCAACACTTCAGCACCTCTTCAGGTTCTTGTCATCGGAGGCACTTCAGGCGTTGGACTTGAAGTTGTCAAATTAAGTCTTGCTCGCGGTCATAAGGTAACAGCTGTTGCTCGAAGACCAGAGCGTATGCCAATTAGCCACCCTGCTCTTAGAGTGGTTAAAGGTGACATTACTAAACTAGAATCGATGAATGAAATTCTACCGGGGAATCAGGTTGTGATCAGTGCGGTCGGCATTGCTGCTGGCAGTAGGAATGTGGAGGTATTTTCAAAAGGTATCAAAAATGTTCTTTTGGCAATGCAGCAAAGTACTATCGATAGACTAATAACGGTCAGTGCAATAGGTGTCGGTGACAGTGATGGCCATGGTGGATTTTTCTTTGATCGTTTACTAAAGCCTTTTGTCTTGAACTCAGATATCGAAGATAAGGGGCGTCAAGAAAAAATTGTCAAAAATAGTAAGGTCAATTGGACAATTGTACGTCCAGGTTTTCTGACAGATAAGAGCATCTCTGAACGTTATTATGTAATGGACAAGCTTGACGGAGTAGAAGCCGGAGAGATCTCACGCTCAGATGTCGCTCATTTTATCGTCGCATGCTTTGAAGATAATCTCTATCACAGGCAAACGGTATTACTGAGTAATT
>JAPKEJ010000041.1 GCA_028822155.1 Porticoccaceae bacterium | reverse complement strand
GTTGATCCTGCTCTTGGTCGGAGGATTGCTGCTCTTGCTCTTGCTCTTGCTCTTGTTCCTGTTCCTGCTGTTCTTTTAGTTGCTCCAATAGATCGTGATTAAACTGTGCATCTACCATCTCGGGCCGCAGGTCTAAGGCGCGCTGATAGGCCTTTAACGCGCCGTCGAGATTGCCCGATTTTGCAAGGGCATTGCCTTGATTATAGTGGCCGCCTGCAGTGTCATCGGTTGAGAAATTATCTGAAGCTTGCTCGAAGTCACCTGCTTTATAGGCCGCGCTGCCACGCCATAGAGGATCCTTGAATAAAGATTTTGCGCTCTCAGCATCACCTAGTTCAAGTGCCTTTGCACCCTGTTGATCACTGGTTGCCCAAAGATCTTTCCATTCAAAAGCCTCGACAGTATTAGATTGAAATAGTAGGGGTACTAGCAGTAAAACAACGACTGCTCCTTTTCTAAAGCTCAGTAGTAAAATGGGAATTAAGAGTAATGCTAGCAAGTGCCCTCGGTCATTCCAGAGATCAAATGAGCGGTCAGTTTGCTGTGTTGACTCACCAAACAATGATTCCATAGCGTCTAAAAGATTGTCGATATCCTGGTTATCAATGCTGATGGTTTGATATATGCCGTTATTGGCTGCGGCAATTCGCCGTAAGTCATTAATGTTCAATTTCGGGATAATCACATTGCCACTAGTATCTTTAACAAAGCCGCCAGAACCTAGTGGAATGGGTGCGCCTCCTGTAGTTCCCACGCCTAGAACAGATAACCGGAATTCACCCCTATCGGCAATAATAGACTTAATCTCAGATATGGCCGAGGGGTCTACACCATCTGTGATTAGCAATATATCTGCCTTCTGATAGCCGCCGCTTATTGCCAACGAGACAGCAGCCTCTAGGGCCTCTTCTACGTTACTGCCATACTGGGGCAGTAACGTCGGATGAAGAACAGGTACCAAGCTGACAATCGTATTGCTATCTTCGGTGAGGGGTGAAACGGTGTGAGCATCGCCGCCATAGACGACAAGCCCGCTGACACCCTCAGTGCGCCTTTTTAGAATATCGATCAGTTTGTAGCGACCTCTTACCAATCGATTTGGTGTGAGATCTTCAGCTAGCATAGACGGTGATAAATCAAAAACAGCAATTAAGGCGCTATCCTGCTTGTGCACGGGCTGGGGTAGTTGCTGCCACGTTGGTCCTGCAAGGCTAGTTAAGCAGATTATCCAAGCAAAGGTTAACGCCGTGATCAATGCTTTGGCACTCAGACCATTGCTATGGCTCTGGCCCTGTCCTTGCATCAGAAAAGGCAGTAATTCAGGATTTATAATAGTGGCCCAGTTGCCTGCATGACGTTTATGCCAGCTATAAAAACTAATAATTAGAACTACTGGGACTAAGCCTACAAACCACCAAGGGCGCAAAAAATGGAAGGCTTGCCAGGCACTAAGGAAACTGTCCATGTTTAAGTTAAACAAGAGACCCCCTGCGGCTGCGTGCGGCTGCCAATACAAGGCTTAAGAGAAAACTAACGCCTAAGGGCCAATGAAACAGCGAGGCAGTAGGTCGAATGGTCTCGGCGTCCTGCTCTATTGGCTCGAGCTGATTAAGTTGAGCGTAGATGGCCGTTAGCTCTTTTGGATCTCTAGCTCTGAAATAACGACCACCGGTAGTAGCAGCGATTTCAGTGAGGGTTTTTTCATCTAAATCTGCGCTTGGGTTAGTGACAGTTCGACCAAACAATCCACGAGATTCTTGACGGTCTGCACCTATACCGATGGTATAGATTTTCACCATCGCTCGACGTGCTAAATCAGCAGCCTCCGTTGGATTTAGTTCTCCTGCGTTACTAGAGCCGTCGGTCATTAAAATGAGCACGCGATGATCTTTGGGACGATCCTGTAGGCGCTTAACTCCAAGGCCGATAGCGTCGCCAATGGCGGTTCCATTTCCAGCGAAACCAATTTGGGCTTCCAGTAACAGTGTTTGCATGGTCTCACGGTCAAAGGTTAGCGGTGTTTGTAGATAGGCTTTTTCGCCAAATAAAATAAGACCCAGTCGATCCCCTGCACGCTCCACCACAAAGTCGCCCACTACCGCCTTGACGGCTACCAGGCGATTGACTTGCTGGCCACCAATAACCATGTCATCTCGTTCCATGCTGCCGGAGATGTCCACAGCAATAAGAATGTCACGACCATTGGCGGGCAATGTGACGGGCTCTCCGATGTAGACAGGTTGAGCAACAGCTAGCAGGACACACAACCAGCATAGGCTTAATAAAAACAGTAACACACGGTTGTACCAGGTGGTTGTTTTTATAGAAGCCTGATCACCTGCTGCGGCAGCCAATAGGGGTGCGCGCAGGGCCTGTATTTTAGTTTCTGATGGTTTTCTTAACCAGCGATAGATAAAAGGTAGCGGCGCAAGTGCAAGCACCCAGGGCCAGATTAAATTTAACATTGGCTCTGAACCTCATATTTATCCTGATCATAATGATGTTTAACCCAGTTCTGGCCACTAATAAAGACGTCATCCATTATAAGGTCATTATTGTCAGTCTTTGCGGCTTTTCCATACAGTAGGGCATCTATGTCTTTAGGTAGCAGCTCAAATAGGGTTTTGTCACAACTGCTCTGCAAAAATACGACAAAGGCGCTAAATTCGAGGCTGCTATAATGGTGTCTGGGGTAGGCGCTATTAACTGCCTGCTTAAGTATTTCAAAGACCATTACCAATTTTTTCTCAGACCTAAAGGCGGTATTATCGTTGAGTAAGGATAGTTTTTGCTGTGCTTGACGACGATAGAGATTAGCCTGATACCGTTGCACTGCTTTTATGGCAAGCCAGGTAAATGTGCCTAAGCAGAGAATAATCAGCACCCACCAGCCGGGGGCTAGCGGCCACCACAAGATAGGTTCAGGTAAGTGAATATCACGAAGTTGCGCTAAAGGATCATTTTCCATGGACTAGTTGCCACGAGCCTTGCTACGGCGCTTGCCATAAGCTTTACGTAATACAGTCAAGACATTGTCTGATGTATTAAAAGGCAGCAGGCCGGCAGATAGTTTTTCGCTCATTTTACGCAACCGCAACCCTCTCTCAGCATAGGCTTGCTGAAACCGCTCGCGTAACTTGTTGTTGCTGGTGTCGAGTAGAGTTTGCCGTTGACCGTCGCTGACCGCGTAGAGAGAGGGCGGCGGCAACTGCTCCTCGATGTCATCGAATATTTGGCAAAAATTGAGGTTACCATGTCTTGCTAACTCAAATACATGGCGTTCACAGTCATCATTAAGATCGTGAAAGTCGCTGACAATAAAAATAGTGCTACCCGGCAGTACAAAGCGGCGAGCCTCTTCAAGGATCTCAGCTAAACTGAATCGGTCCGGTTGTGGTCCCTCCGCTTGCTGGATGTCTAACAGTTTTTCACTGTATTCTTGAAGACCATGAATGAACTGCAACACGGCGTGATGACTGCGCCTAGCTTTGACATCCATCTGCTCTTGCTGGCCAAAGATTAACCCACCAGCACGATCATTCGCGGCTAGGCCGGCCCAAGCAAGAGCGGCTGATACCTCGCAGGCGACCACTGACTTGAGCCGTTGGCTACCAAAAAACATTGAGCTGCGCAGGTCGCTGATAACCAGAATAGGTCGCTCTCGCTCTTCACTAAATATTTTGGTGTGTGGCACCTCAGTGCGCGCTGTCACACGCCAGTCAATACTGCGAACATCATCTCCAGGCTGATAAATACGGACTTGGTCAAAGTCCATGCCACGCCCGCGAAATCGAGATTTATGACCACCCGCCAGCATTTGCCGAGCTTGAATTTTGGGGAATCCAGTCAGTTCTCTAGCACCATAACGCAACCTTACCATCTCAGATAAGCTGGCAATGGCTGGATGCTCTTGGCCGCTATCGATCACGCTCATAGAATTGGGTCCTTATGCCGAGGGCACAGTCTCCAGTAACTTGTCGATGACCTGGTTGGCATTAACGCCGCCGGCTTCAGCCTCAAAGCTAAGAATTAGGCGATGCCTAAGGACGTCATGAGCAATAGCTCTTATGTCGTCGGGCGTAACAAAGTCACGTCCTTCCATCCAGGCAAGGGCTCGACTGCAGCTGTCTAGTGCGATTGTCGCTCTCGGGCTAGCTCCGTAATCTAGCCACTGACCAAGTTCACCGCTATAGGCTGCTGAGTTGCGAGTGGCAAGAATGAGCTGTACCAAATACTCCTCTACAGCGTCAGACATGTGTATTTTGTTGACTTGTTTGCGCGCTTCAAAAAGGCTTTTCTGCGTTAGAAGTTCAATTTTGGCTGACACCTCCTTTAGCGCTTCTTGACGAGAGAGCGCCAGAATTTTTCGTTCGGCATCAGGCGCAGGGTAGTCAACTAATACATGCATCAAGAATCGGTCCATCTGCGCTTCGGGCAGAGGGTAGGTGCCTTCTTGCTCAATAGGATTCTGGGTAGCCATGACTAAAAATAGCTCTGGAAGTTGATAGGTGTTCTTACCAACTGATATTTGGCGTTCAGCCATGGCCTCCAAAAGAGCTGATTGCACTTTGGCTGGCGCTCTATTAATTTCATCGGCCAGCACCAAATTGTGAAATAGTGGCCCGGCTTGGAATTCGAAGGTCCCTTGTTGAGGCCTGTAGATGTCACTCCCTGTAATATCGGCGGGCAGTAAATCAGGGGTGAACTGGACACGATGAAAGTCTGCCTCCATTCCCTCAGATAACGTTTTGATAGCTTTGGTTTTAGCTAAGCCTGGTGCACCTTCGACCAATATATGGCCGTCAGCAAGGAGGGCAATCATCAGTCGTTCTACGAGATGTTGTTGGCCGACAATCTTAGTCGCTAGCCATTCTTTGAGTCGATTAATATCCTGTTGCAAAGCGTACCTCTACTATGTTTTCTGACGGTTCTGGGTTGATGATTTTAGTCTCTATCCTATAAACAAACAAACACTGATGGAGCCATTTAACCACTGTTTACATTCTGGCAATAAAAGTCCAATTTAATATGCAAAAAAGCAACAATATTGATACCCACAAACATTGCTTTTTGTTACCTTAGAATATGGTAATCAATAATGCCTATGCTAAAGACTTTTAAAAACGGAAAAGGTTGCATAAATTTCTCATGGACGTGACACAAGATGGTCGGCGCGGTCGACTTATTGAATCGTTGGCAAAGGTCGCTGCCAGCAAACTCAAGAAGGGGCAAGATGCCCATTTCCAAAATTTTATTGCTCATGCAATTCATTTTTACCCAGATCAAGATTATTTAAATAGACCCGCGGAAGATATTTTTTGGAATATTTGGGGTCTATATTCTTTTGGTGAGGCGCCTTTTGCCGAGCGCGATGACATCACCCACTCCGCGAAAGTGCGAGTATTTAACCCCAGCATTGAAATTGACAGCTGGTCAAGTCAATACACCACCATTTATATCAACCAAAGAGATATGCCTTTCTTGGTAGATTCATTGCGCATGGCGTTGAATCGTCGAGAGTTAAATATTTATACGTTACAGAGCAATTTAGCTTGGACATTGAGAGACGCTAAAGGCCTGATCGAGGGGGTTTCGGCAAAGTTTGTTGAAGGCGCAAACTATGAGGCCTTTATTAGTATCGAAGTCGACATGTTAACTGATCGAGACTTAGACGCTGTGCAGCGGGAATTGTGTTTGGTTTTGGACGATATAGACGCCGTGGTAGGCGACTTTGAGATGATGCGCGGGCGCACACAAAAGGTAATCCAAGACCTTAAAGACAATGCCCCTCAGGTTGAGCAACTCCAAGAATCGATTGAGTTCTTGGAATGGGTCAACAGTGGTTATTTTGTCTACACCGGTTACGCGGAATTTGAGCTTGTCGTTGATGATAAAAAGGTGTCTTTGCGTGAAGTTGCCAATACCGCCTGCGGTCTCTTGCGCAGATATGGGGGAGATCTACGTGAAGAATCTGTTGACGGACTAAGCGAAGGGGTTAAGGCGCTCTACGAGGACGATCAGGTTTTGACCGTAAGTAAGTCCTCTAAACGTTCGCGGGTACACCGCAATGCCTACTCTGATTATATTGTGGTTAAGCGGTTCAATGATAAGGGCGAGCCCGTAGGTGAGGTGCGGTTACTTGGACTTTATACCTCGCAATTTTATTCATACAGCCCACGAAGGATCCCAATATTAAGAGAAAAAGTGAATTGGGTGCTGGAGCGTGCCGGATTTAGCCCTAATAGTCATGATGGTAAGGCGTTATCGACCATATTAGATTCCCATCCCCGAGATGAGCTGTTGCATATCAGTCGCGAGATTCTTAGTGATACAGCCATCGGCATATGGCAGATTTATGAGCGCCGTGTGGTGAAGGTTTTTGTTCACCCAGACCCTTTTGAAAAATTTGTAAATTGTTTGGTGTATCTGCCTCGAGAGTCATACAGCACAGATGTGAGAGAAATAATACAGCAGAGAATCGGCACTGAGTTAGATGCTGTTGGAAGTGAATTTACAGCAGAGTTTGTTCCTGATTCAGTGTTAATTAGAATTTATTTAGTCTATAAGATTCAAAATAAACATTACCTTGATGTAAATACTGAGTCGCTTCAGGTACTGGTTGAACAGACTATCCGAGATTGGAGTGGCGAGTTTCAAGAGCAGGCTCTGAGCCAATTTGGTCTCGCTGAAGGCGCAACATTGTCGCGTCGATTCCAAAGAGCTTTTTCCGGTGCATACCAAGAAGTTTATGGTCCTGATCTCGCCTTAAAGCATATAAGTTTATTTGATCAACTTGAAAATCCGGATGAACTTGCTATCGATTTCCGGCAAGACCAGGTGGGTACAGACAATTATCTACGGCTAACGCTTTTTCATAGAGGCGCACCCTTAGAACTGTCAGACATGATTCCTATGTTGGAAAATCTCGGATTTAGAGTAGTGATGGAGCGTCCCTACTCGATTCGTCCAGATAATGAAGGCGTAACATGGATGCAAGACTTCGATTTAGATTTTTCACTTGATGTTGACGTCGATGTGTCTGCAGTACAAAACAGCTTCAAAGATGCCTTACTGCAAGTGTGGCGAGGCGATGCAGAAAATGACAGCTTTAACCGTTTGGTGATTGGTGCAAGGCTAGATTGGAGGGCTGTGGCAATGTTGCGTCTCTATGCCCGTTACCTCAAGCAGCTGAGTGTTCCCTATAGTCAGGATTTTATTGCTGACACTCTTGCCAAGTACTTAGATATCACTCGTAATTTAGTGGCTTTGTTTAAGAGCTACTTTGATCCGCGGTATGCGTCAGATAGTCGCAGTGAGCGTGCTGAAGGTTTGGTAGCGAAAGTGCTCAGCGGGTTAGATCTTATCAATAACATCAACGAAGATAATGTTATCAGAGGTTACCTTGATTTGGTTCAGGCTACCCTGCGAACTAATTTTTTCCAGACGGTCGAAGATGGCACTTTTAAGTCTTACATCTCGGTTAAGTTAGCGTCGCAACAAATTAGTTTTGCACCCAGGCCCCGCCCTATCTATGAGATATTCGTTTATTCCCCTCGTGTTGAGGGTGTGCATCTGCGCGGTGGCAAAGTGGCGCGGGGAGGATTGCGCTGGTCAGATAGGGTCGAAGATTACCGAACAGAGGTTCTTGGACTAGTGAAAGCCCAGCAGGTTAAGAACGCGGTTATTGTACCCACGGGGGCTAAGGGCGGTTTTGTTGCTAAACAGGCAAATCCTGGGGCTGGACGAGAAGCCTTTATCCAAGAAGGTATTGCTAGCTATATGCTCTATGTCCAGGCGCTGTTAGATATTAGCGACAATATTGTGGATGACAAATTAGTGCCGCCTCTAGAGGTTGTGCGGCGTGACGGCGATGACCCTTACTTGGTGGTGGCGGCAGATAAAGGAACAGCGACTTTCTCTGATATTGCCAATGAAATCTCTGAAGCAAATAATTTCTGGCTTGGCGATGCCTTCGCGTCAGGAGGTGGTAACGGCTACGACCACAAAGGCATGGGCATTACTGCTCGTGGTGCTTGGGTTGCCGTGCAAAGGCATTTCCATGAGATTGGCATAGACATCCAATCAGAAGACTTTAGCGTGGTTGGTGTTGGCGACATGGCTGGTGACGTGTTTGGTAACGGCATGCTTCTCTCTGAACATATCCAGTTGGTGGCGGCCTTTAATCATCTCCATATCTTTGTCGATCCCACACCTAATGCCCAGGCAACTTTCCCAGAACGGCAGCGGCTATTTGATACCCCAAGGGCGACCTGGGAAGATTTTGACAAAACACTAATGTCAGCGGGCAGTGCAGTGTACTCAAGAAGTGCGAAGTCGCTTACCCTAACCACCGAGATCAAGATCCGTTTTGCTATCGACAAAGACCAGGTAACTCCCTCAGAACTCATTAACTATATTCTTAAAGCGCCTGTGGACCTGATTTGGAACGGGGGCATTGGCACATACGTAAAAGCATCCTCAGAAAACAATGCAGAGGTGGGAGATCGAGCAAACGATGGATTGAGAGTCGACGGCCGCGAATTGCGATGCCGAGTGATAGGGGAGGGTGGCAACTTAGGTATGACCCAACGCGGGCGGGTGGAATTCTGCTTGCGCGGCGGGCTGTGCAATACAGACTTTATCGATAATGCTGCCGGAGTAGACTGCTCAGACCACGAGGTCAATATCAAGATACTGCTCAACAAACAGGTTGCCGCGGGGACTATTGGCGTAGAAGAAAGGAACACACTTTTGGCGGCAATGACTGATGATATTGCCACGTTGGTGTTAGACAACAATATAAGACAAACCAAAGCTATTAGTTTGGCAATGGCGCGAAGCCAGCAGCACCATTCAGAATACACGCGCTATTTAAGTTGGCTTGAAGACACCGATCAATTGGATCGAGATTTAGAGTTTTTACCTAGCGATGATCAACTCACCGACAGAACTAATCGGCACCAACCCAGCTGGACCAGACCTGAGCTGTCAGTGTTGATTTGCTATTCCAAAGTGGCGCTCAAAGAGGCCTTGGCTGAATCACATCTATTGGCAGACCCATGGCTTGCTCGATCAGTCACCGATTACTTTCCTGCAGAATTAGTATCGCGCTTTGGCGATGCTGTGGATACCCATCCTCTAGCGAATGAAATTGCCGCGAACCAAATCGTTAATGACTTAGTGAATCGGGTTGGTTTTAGCTTTTTCTTCAGACAAATGGAGTCCACGGGAGCGTCGGCGGAAGACGTTATAAGGGCATACACCATAGTGATTGAAGTGCTCGGCATTAAAAGTCTGTGGCAACAGATCGAAGAGCATAATCCTCGGTTGCCGGCGGTGATAGAATTAGATTTACTGCACATTTTAGTCAGATTAGCACGCAGGGCCACACGATGGTTTTTGCGAAATCATCGCTTAAATCTAGATTGTGAATCACTCATTGCGCAGTACTCCCAGCCCACCGAGGCCCTGCTGTCAGAGCTTCCGGCCCTACAAAAAGACCAGTGGAGGGTACTCTGGAGTGGCGAGCGAGATGAGCTGACTAACATCGGCGTAGAGCTCAAATTAGCTGAGCGACTTGCTTCCACCGACAGCATGTTTATGAGTATGGGGGTGGCTCAAACAGCCTTAGCGTTAGATATGCCCGTGCAACAAGTTGCGGAGGTGTACTTTGGGCTTGGGGAGTTTTTGTCTTTAGACTGGTTTATGGCTCAAATTGTGGACTTGCAGCCAGACAGTAGATGGCAGGATTTGGCTCGCGAAACCTATGTTGATGATCTTGAAAGCCAGCGTCGTAGGCTGACTGCATGTCTTTGTACCGCAGGCCTGACGGACCCGTCGTCGATGGAAACCTGGCAAGATCAGCAGCAGGAGTTGATCCATCGCTGGACATTAATGATAAAAGACCTGCGCAAGGTTCCTCAGTCTGACTTTGCGATGATTTCAGTGGCTCTTAGAGAGTTACTTAACTTAGTTCAGGCCTCTCTAGATAAATAATTCTAAAACAACATGGCCTTGTGGCGGCAAAATAATTGCCGCCGCGTTGACCAATAGATAAGATTTCCTCTATTTAACGGTTAATGATTGAGAATTAGGTTGCCCACCTTCTGCTGGCAAGCATTGGTGTTGTAGCCTGACCAGCCGTCTTCTCGGCCTTCGCGCCAACCCCGTGACCATTGATAGGCCATTGTAGTGTTTTCTTGATATGGACAGAGGGATAATGAGCGTCCCTGAATTGCAGACTGGTAGCCCTTTACATACGAACGATGTGCCAGGTCTCTCTTGTGTTTCTTCATAGACATCTCCTTTTCTACGCAGATCAAAGGTAATATAGGTTTCATCCAGCACTACGTTAACACAGGGTTAACTCATTTTGGTTGCAGACAAAGTCTTATTTTTAAACAAAATAGTCTAAAGCCCTATATCATGTGCGCTTTTTAAATGACGCACAATTTTAGACTTATAATTAGCGCATTCGTTCAGACGTTTTTCGTCTATACATATTGAATTTTATATCTTGAAGTAATCAAAAGGATAATTAAGTGACCGAGGTCTCTCTGCAAACTAATTGGCTCGCCACCTGCCCCAAAGGGTTGGAATTGCTGCTAGCTGAAGAATTACAGGCCATGGGCGCTGAAGGAGTAAAGGAAACGGTGGCCGCTGTGCATTTTCAGGGTTCACTCGAGCTGGCCTATAGGGCTTGCCTTTGGTCGCGCTTGGCCAATCGTATTTTAATGCCCTTGCAAAGTTTTATGTTGAACGAGTCAGACGATCTCTATAACGAGTGTAACGACATACCCTGGGAAGAGCACTTTTCGGCGGCGCAAAGCATTGCCATCGATTTTATCGGCACGTCACGCCTAATTGATAACACTATGTACGGCTCTCAGCGAGTTAAAGACGCTGTTGTCGATCGTATTCGACGCATTGAAGGTGAGCGCCCAAACGTCGATACCAAAAATCCTGATATTCGTATTCAGGTGCGCCAGCACAAAGGGCGAGTGACTGTTTCCTTAGATATATCAGGCGAAAGCTTGCACCGCCGAGGATATCGAACAGGGCAGGGCACAGCTCCAATTAAAGAGAACTTGGCAGTGGCTTTGCTTCTTAGAGCAGGTTGGCCGGCGATGGCGGCGGAAGGTTGTGCGTTACTTGACCCTATGTGTGGCAGTGGAACATTGATCATTGAGGGCGCGATGATGGCGGCAGACATTGCGCCAGGAATGCTTCGTGAGCGCTACGGGTTTGATCAGTGGTTACAGCACGATGCAGAACTTTGGCAAAGATTGGTTGATGAAGCCCACCAACGTAAGGCCACAGGTCTTAACAATCTAGAACTAGATATCCGAGGCTATGATGCCAATCCAAGAGTGCTTGAGTACACCACTCAGAATATTGAAAATGCGGGTTTAGACGGGCATATTCGATTGGCGCACAAACCTATAGATCAGTTTGGCAAACCAACCGCAGAGCGGGGTTTATTGTTAACTAACCCCCCTTATGGCGAGCGTTTGGGCGAGGTTGATGAGCTCATCCCGTTATATCAAAAGTTGGGTACAGTGCTGCAAAAGAATTTCCAAGGTTGGAAGGCGGCTATTTTCACAGGTAATGTGGATCTAGGTCGTGAAACCGATCTTTCTCCGACGAAGCAATACAGCCTGTTCAATGGCACTATTCCCTGTAAGTTGTTGGTATTTGAGGACATGACCTCAAAGTCTGCAAAAATAGCAGCGCGCCTAAGCACGCCGGCGCCAGCTCAGGACTTAAGTGAGGGTGCCAGAATGGTGCTCAATCGCTTCAAGAAAAACCAAAGGAGATTGGATGGTTGGCGGAAAAAGTCCGGCATCAGCTGTTATCGTCTTTACGATGCTGATATCCCTGAATACGCGGTGGCTGTGGATATCTATGACCAGTCAATTTACGTGCAGGAATATGCGCCACCTAACACGATTTCTGAAAAGGTTGCCCGAGAACGTTTCGCTGAAATTAAGCAGGCAGTAAAAGAATTTTCGGCTAACTTTAGAGGCAAAATTCATTATAAAGAGCGTCGGCGACAAAAAGGTGACAGCCAGTATCAGCGTCTCAATGATGGGCCAAGCGAGACGATTCAAGTCAACGAAGGCAATGCTCATTTTGAGGTTAACTTGTCTGACTATCTAGATACCGGGCTTTTTCTCGATCACCGCCCAGTACGCTCTCTTATTGGCGATATGGTTAAAGGTAAAACTTTCCTTAATCTCTTTTGTTACACAGCGGCAGCCTCAGTGCAGGCGGCCTTAGCGGGTGCTAGTAGCTCTCTAAGTATAGATATGTCCAATACCTATTTGGACTGGGCGCAGCGCAATTTTGACCTGAACAGTTTGCGGTCTAGCAAGCATACGTTGTTGCGGGCCGACTGTTTAAAATGGCTGGAATCTGATACTGAGCAGTACGATGTTATTTTTCTGGACCCCCCAACATTTTCCAATTCGAAAAAGATGGATTCTGTTTTGGATATACAGCGTGATCATGGCGATATGATACGCGCCACTATGGCTAAGTTAGCGCCCGAAGGTACATTAATTTTCTCCAACAATTTCCGCAAGTTCAAGATGGATGAGCTCACCTTACGTCAGTTTGATTGTGAAAACATTACGCCCAAGACGTTGGATGTGGATTTTGAAAGAAACCCGAGAATTCATAATGTTTGGGTGATAACTCGACGAACTACCTTTGGTTAGGTTTTAACTATTATGAAGCCAAGCAGTGGTCCAGCCAGTTTAACGCCGCTATCAGGTAGTGGGCCAGTAGATCCTCCTCGCTTTCTGCGAGAAATTGCTGATTGGTGTGAGCAGAACAATATTGTTTTTGATAATTATGGCTCAGGTAATTTGGTTGAAACATTTGAGAAAAAAATTGCCAGCTTATTAGACTTTCCAGCGGCAAGGTTTATGCCTAGTGGAACACTCGCGCAACTAGCCGCGTTAAAAGTCTGGGCAGCCGAATCTAACTGCCCTCATTTCGGTATGCATCCTACCTCCCATCTTGAAATTCATGAAGAACATGCGTATGCCCATCTATACAATTTGCGCCGATCGTTTGTTGGCCCTGCGAAGTCGACCCTTTTAGCTGAGCATATATTGGCGATAGACGAAAAAATGTCGGCTTTATTGATTGAGTTGCCCGCACGAGAGATTGGTGGCCAGTTACCTAGCTGGGATGAGTTAGAGAAAATCAAAGCTATGGCCCATAAAAAGGGAATAAAGCTGCATCTTGATGGTGCTAGATTGTGGGAAACTAAACCCTTCTATAATAGAGAATACAGCGAAATATGTGCAGGTTTTGACTCGGTCTACGTGTCTTTTTACAAAGGAATAGGTGCGCTACCGGGAGCAATGTTACTTGGGTCTGTGGATTTTATTGCCGAGGCAACGTTATGGCAAAGAAGGGCCGGCGGCACTTTACAGACGTTGGGCCCACAGATTGCGTCGGCCACTATGCTCTTAGATAGGAGTCTAAGCCGTGTGCCAGCATATTTTAAACGAATGCAGCAAGTTGTTCACAATCTTAGTGGTATTAAAGCTTTGCGTTTTTCCCCTGAGTTACCTCAGGTAAATATGGTGCATGTCTATTTGCCTTTTAGTGCAGAGGTAGCCAATAAAGTTAGGGCCGAAATAGAAGAGCAGTACTCGATCAAAATGTTTGGCAACGCAATGTATTCTGACATTCCTGAAGAATCCTATTTCGAATTAACCGTGGGCGAAAATTTACTGGGTTTATCTGACTCAGAGGTGTACTTAATCTTTAGTTATTTAATTGAAACCGGAATCCGGTATTGTAATCAACAGTAAAAGGCGGTGTGATGAAGTCCTCAGAACAGCTGCACCGGAGTGTCATTATATACTCCGGCCCCAACTGCCATCTTTGTGATGAAGCTAAGTCAATTCTCGAACCGGTACTCTCTAAAAGAGGTTGGCATTTAATTGTCGTTGATATTCAGGATGACGCCTCTCTAAAAGAAAAGTATGGCCTTCGTATTCCTGTGGTTTTACTGCCTGATGGGCGTGAAAAAGGCTGGCCTTTTACCGGCGCGCAGATCACCAGAATGTTGACTTCATAGCCATAAATTTAGTGGCCCTCCTAAGGTGTAAGCTATCAGGTGTTGTGACTAGCAATATATTTGTCTAGCGCGTTAGCGAATTCCATACGATCTCGCTTGGATAACGGTGGTGGTCCGCCTCCAACCTGCACACCGCTGTTGCGCATCGAGTCCATAAAATCGCGCATATTTAGTCGCGCCTTTATATTTCCCTTGGTATACAACTCGCCTCTTGGATTAAGTGCCTTACCACCTTTGTCGATCACATCAGACGCCAGGGGGATATCAGCGGTAATGACCAAATCATCGTGTTGAACCAACTCAACAATGTGATTGTCGGCGACATCAAAGCCCTGACTCACCTGAATGGATCGCACCGTAGGAATCCTTGGGATAGATAGCGGTTGATTGGCAACTAAAATCACTTCAAGTCCAGTGCGTTGTGAGACACGGTAGAGGATATCTTTAATTACTATTGGACAGGCGTCCGCATCTACATAGATTTTCACAGTCGTTATTTATCCTAGGCTCCAAAAATCAATTGTAACCTAACTTAAACTTACAGGTAGGCTTGTAAAGCAAGGCATACAGGGTAAAATAGTGTCTATCGAATTTAATGCATGTGGCCCTTGGTATGGGTCACCACTGATAGGAAAACACAATGTCTGCTATTACCCTGCCCGATGGTTCCCAACGCATTTTTGAAAACCCCGTTACTGTTGCTGATGTTGCCGCTGATATTGGCGCCGGCTTGGCTAAAGCCACCCTTGCTGGTGTGGTCAATGGTGAGGTGGTGGACGCCTCCTTTATCATCAATGAAGATGCAACGCTCGCGATTGTCACTGACCGCTCTGATGAGGCGCTGGATATTATTAGGCACTCTTCTGCCCATTTACTGGCCATGGCCGTTAAACAGTTATTTCCGTCCGCTCAGGTGACCATTGGCCCAGTGATTGATGATGGGTTCTATTATGACTTTGCCTTTGAGCGAGCCTTTACTCCGGAAGATCTGGAGGTTATTGAAGGGCGCATGGCAGAGCTAGTAGCAGCAGACCACGGCATTGTTCGTGAAGAATGGGACCGCGATGAGGCAGTTAAATTTTTCAAAGGAATTGGTGAAGAATACAAAGCTGAAATTATTGCCAGTATCCCCGCGGACCAATCTATTGGCTTGTACCGTCAGGGTGATTTTATCGATCTATGTCGAGGCCCCCATGTACCGTCAACTGGTAAATTAGCTGCGTTTAAGTTGACCAAGGTTGCCGGTGCTTACTGGCGTGGCGATAGTAATAACGAAATGTTGCAGCGTATTTACGGCACCGCTTGGACCAACAAAAAAGAGTTAAAAGCCTATATTAACCGTCTCGCCGAAGCCGAAAAGCGTGACCACCGAAAAATTAACAAGAAGCTCGGCCTTTACCATATGCAGGAAGAGGCGCCGGGGTCAATCTTTTGGCACCAGAAGGGTTGGAGCATTTATAAAACTATTGAAGAGTTCATGCGTGTTAAGCAGATCGAGCAGGGCTATCAAGAAATAAAGACACCTCAGGTAGTGGACTTTAGCTTATGGGAAAAGTCGGGGCATGCCGATAAGTTTGGTGATGATATGTTTACCGTCACTACTGAAGATCGCAACTACGCTATTAAACCCATGAATTGTCCTTGCCATGTGCAGGTGTTTAATCAGGGTTTAAAAAGCTATCGAGACCTGCCGCTAAGATTGGCGGAATTTGGTTCTTGCCATAGAAACGAACCATCGGGCTCGCTGCACGGAATAATGCGTGTGCGTTCTTTCACTCAAGATGATGGTCATATCTTTTGTACGGAAGATCAAATCCAGCCAGAAGTTGCAGAGTTTATCGATTTCCTTCATGAGGTTTATGCAGACTTTGGGTTTGATGACATTATCTACCGGCTGTCGACTCGTCCGGAGCAGAGAGTGGGTTCAGACAAAGATTGGGATCGTGCAGAAAAGGCCTTGGCTGAAGCTCTGGACGCGAAAGAGTTGCCGTGGCAAGAATTGCCGGGCGAGGGTGCTTTTTATGGTCCTAAAATTGAGTTTTCTCTCAAAGACTGTATTGGGCGAGTGTGGCAATTAGGGACCGTTCAAGTTGATTTCTCGATGCCGGGTCGTCTGGATGCACAATATGTTGCTGAAGATGGAAGTCGTCAAGTTCCGGTGATGTTACATAGGGCAATATTGGGTTCATTTGAGCGTTTTATCGGTATTTTGATCGAACACTACGAAGGTGCTTTTCCATTTTGGTTGGCACCCGAACAGGCGGTTGTGATCAATATTACCGACTCACAGGCCGAATATGCACAAGAAGTGACCAAATCATTGCAAAATAATGGATTTAGAGTCAATTGTGACTTGAGAAACGAGAAGATCGGCTTTAAAATTCGCGGTCACTCAATTCAACGAGTTCCATACATTCTTGTTGTTGGTGATAAAGAGAAAGAGTCGCGCACGGTGGCAGTCCGAACTCGGGATGGAAAAGACCTTGGTAGTATCACTTTGGACCAAGTTAACAGCCTATTTACCGAAGCTTTAGGACGCCGCGGGCGTATTTTTGTAGAAACGGAGTAAAGCTTATTAAAAAAGACAGCAAGCGGGCACGTCTTAATGACGATATAACCTCAACCGAAGTTCGGTTGGTGGCCTCAGATGGTAGTCAAGTTGGCGTAGTGAGTCTTCAAGAGGCTCTAGGCGCGGCACAGAAAGAGACCTTAGATTTGGTGGAAATTTCTCCGGATGCTGAGCCTCCCGTGTGCAAAATAATGGACTATGGTAAGCATGTCTTTGATATTAAGAAAAAAGTTGCTCTGCAAAAGAAAAAGCAAAAGCAGACTCAAGTAAAGGAAATGAAGTTTCGACCCGGAACTGATCAAGGTGATTACGACATTAAGTTACGTAACTTGGTTCGGTTTTTGGAAAATGGTGATAAAGCTAAAGTTACTCTGCGTTTTCGTGGACGTGAAATGGCTCACCAACAGCTCGGTATGGAAATGATGAAACGTGTCGAAGCGGATCTCATCGAGCTGGCACAGGTGGAGCAATACCCTAAGATGGAAGGTCGTCAGATGATTATGGTATTGGCCCCGCGAAGCAAGAAGAAGTAACTAACGCGACCCGCGTTCAGCCATATGTTTTGGCAGGCTGTCCGGGCGTCTCTTCTTGTCACTTAACCTCACTATATATTGGAGAAATGAAATGCCAAAAGGTAAGACCCACAGTGGAGCTGCAAAACGCTTCAAAAAAACGGCTTCGGGCTATAAGCATAAACACCAGCACAAAAGCCACATCCTCACCAAAATGACTACAAAACGTAAGCGTCAGTTGCGCGGCACCAGCATTCTAAATGCTGCGGATAAGCCTCGGGTTGATCGTATGTTGCGGAATGTTTAAGTCACTTAACTAATTTTGGTAGGAGAATGATATGGCTAGAGTAAAGCGTGGTGTTGAGGCTAATCGCCGACACAAGAAGATTTTAAAGCAAGCAAAAGGTTACTATGGAGCCCGTAGCCGCGTTTATCGCGTTGCGGTTCAAGCGGTAACAAAAGCAGGGCAATATGCCTATCGTGACCGTCGTGTTAAGAAACGTACCTTCCGCAGATTGTGGATCGCACGAATAAATGCACAGTCCCGTGTTGAAGGTTTGTCATACAGCCGATTCATTAATGGCCTAAGCAAGGCAGGTATCGAACTTGATCGCCGTGTACTTGCTGATTTGGCTGTCCATGATAAAGCAGCATTTGGCGCGGTTGTTAACCAAGCCAAAGCCGCCCTGGCGTAGTATGGGCCTTAGTTAGGTGCTTAAATTGACTGTTTTTTTGCAGTTAAAAATATAGCAAATCAAATAGGGAATGGGCATTAGCCCTTTCCCTATTTTTTTATCAGGAATAAGATACCCACTACTGATTAAAAAAGTGAGTCCCAATGGTTGAACTAGAACAGATTACCAACGAAGCCCAAGCAGCCATTATTGGCGCTGTTGATCTGGCTGTTTTGGAAGATCTACGCGTTGAGTACCTAGGTAAAAAAGGTAAATTAACCGGCCTTCTTAAAGGGTTGGGTGGCTTGTCCGCAGAAGACAGACCAGCAGCTGGTGCAAAGATTAACGAGGTTAAGCAAAGCCTTCAGGGTCAGATTAATAGTCAAAAGCAAAAGCTTGAAGGTGTCGCCCTAGATGCAAGATTAGATAGCGAAACCATTGACGTTACGCTGCCGGGCCGTGGAGAAGAGGTGGGTGGGTTACACCCAGTGACCCGCACGATGGAGCGCATCGAGGCTTTTTTTAGCCGGGTGGGTTATGACATAGAGACAGGCCCTGAAATTGAAGATGATTATCACAATTTTGAGGCGCTCAACATTCCCTCGCACCATCCAGCTCGGGCAATGCACGACACGTTCTATATTAACCCGACCACGGTGTTACGAACTCATACATCACCTGTTCAGGTGCACACTATGGAGCGACAAGCGCCGCCCATTAGAATTATCTGTCCGGGACGAGTGTATCGCTGCGACTCAGATTTGACACACACGCCAATGTTTCATCAGGTGGAAGGGTTGGTTGTGGACAAAGATATTAGTTTTGCTGATTTAAAAGGGGTAATTGACCAATTCTTAAAAGCATTTTTTGAGGCTGATCTGCCGGTTCGCTTTAGGCCTTCATACTTTCCCTTTACTGAGCCCTCAGCTGAGGTAGATATCCAGTGCAATAACTGTAAGGGAGAGGGTTGTAGGGTCTGCAGCCAGACCGGATGGTTAGAGGTTATGGGTTGCGGGATGGTGCATCCTAATGTCTTAAAGCACTGCTATCCTGACAGTGATACTGACGAATTGACCGGCTTTGCCTTTGGTATGGGCGTGGAACGATTAGCCATGTTGCGCTACGGTGTTAATGACTTGCGATTGTTTTTTGAAAACGATCTGCGCTTTCTCAAACAATTTTAGGCCTGGAATAACTTATGAAATTTAGTGAATCTTGGTTACGACAGTCGGTTAACCCATCGATCTCTACCGAAGATATGGTGGCTCAGGTGACCATGGCAGGACTTGAGGTCGAGAGTGTAGAGCCGGCAGCACCAAGCATGTCTGGGGTGGTAGTCGGAGAAATTGTTAGCATTGAACAGCATCCTGACGCAGATAAGTTAAGAGTCTGCCAGGTGTCCGGTGGTGAAGCCCAAGCGCAGATAGTTTGTGGTGCACCTAATGCAAAGGTAGGTATTAAAGTCCCCTTTGCTGTTGTTGGCGCTACATTACCTGGCGATTTTAAGATTAAAAAAGCCAAGTTACGTGGGGTTGAATCTTTTGGCATGCTTTGCTCTCAAACTGAGTTGCAGTTAGGGGATGATGATAGCGGCTTATGGGAGCTTCCATCGGATGCATCTGTTGGTTCTGATTTAATTGAATATTTAGATCTCAATGACAATATCATTGAGGTCGACCTTACCCCGAATCGTGGAGACTGTCTCAGTATTCGCGGTTTGGCACGTGAAGTCGGCGTCCTTAATCAAGAGGCGGTAATACAGCAAGCATGTGCCCCTGTGAAGGCGACTATAGCCGACAAGGTCAAGGTGACCCTTGAAGCTCCCGATGCTTGTGCGCGCTATGTAGGTCGAGTTATTCGTGGGCTTGACCTTAGTCAACCAACACCTCAATGGATGCAAGAAAAACTGCGTCGTAGTGGCGTGCGTAGCCTAGGTCCTGCAGTGGATGTGACTAACTACGTATTGCTCGAACTTGGCCAGCCAATGCATGCCTTTGACCTATCAAAGATTGATGGCGATATCACTGTGCGCATGGGACGCGACGAACAAATAAGGCTACTCGATGATTCAGAGGTTACTGTCGATACCTCAACACTAGTGATTGCTGATCAAGAGAAAGTTCTGGCAATGGCTGGCATTATGGGGGGTGATGAGTCTTCAGTTGGAGACAACACCTCTGACATCTTATTTGAGAGCGCCTGGTTTAATCCTTTAGCGATTGCCGGTAAGGCGCGCACCTATGGCAAGCATACCGATTCATCTCATCGCTTTGAGCGCGGAGTAGACTCTCAGCTCCAAGTTGCTGCTATTGAGCGTGCTACGGCACTTATGCTAGACATATGCGGAGGCAGTCCTGGTCCAGTATCGGTCACAGAGTCTCCAAAGCATTTGCCTATCTCAGCCACTATTCGACTGCGCGATAAGCGCTTGTCGCAGCAGCTTGGTATTGCCATCGCGGCTGAGGATGTGGACGATATGTTGGCTCGACTGGGCTTAACGTTGGTTGAGCGAACTGATTCTGCCTGTACCTGGGTCGCGCCCAGCTGGCGCTTTGATCTAGCCATAGAGCAGGACTTGATAGAAGAGGTGGCTAGAATTTACGGCTATAACAACTTGCCGACATCAACGCCTAGCATGGCTTTAGAATTAGAACCAAATCCTGAGAACACCCAAGGAATTAGCTTGTTTAGAGCGCAACTTGTAAGTCGCGGCTATCAAGAGGTTATAACCTATAGCTTTGTCGACCCAGAGCTGCAAAAGACCATTGAACCCGATCTAGTGGCGGTGCCGTTGGTTAATCCTATTTCTGCAGACATGGCGGTCATGCGCACAAGCTTATGGCCTGGATTACTCAAAACCGCTGTTTATAATCTTAATCGGCAGCAGTCTCGTGTTCGAATATTCGAGGTTGGTCAGTGTTTCGTTCCTAACGATAAGGGTGATGTGAGTCTAAGCCAAAATACTATGTTGGCCGGGTTACTCTGTGGTTCACGATCCCCAACAGGTTGGACCGCCGGTAAAGATAAAGTCGATTTTTATGATATTAAGGGAGATATAGAGGGACTGCTCGGGCTAACGGGTTTGCAGCACACGTTTTCTTTTGACACAGCAAGTCATCCGGCGTTACATCCCGGTCAGTGTGCTCAGCTTTCACGAAATGGGAAAAGTGTTGGCTGGGTAGGGCAGTTACACCCGCGAATTCAGCGCAGTCTTGGCATTGATTCTGGCGTTTACGTTTTTCAGATTGATGCAAGCAAGATCGCCGAAGTTAGAATCCCAATGCACGAAGAAGTCAGCAAGTTTCCAGAGGTAAAGCGCGACTTAGCTTTCTTTGTAGAGGCTTCTGTAGGGGCGCAAACGTTGATTGACCATGCCAACAGTGTGGCGGGAGATCTACTGGTAAGTTTAAAGTTATTTGATGTATATCAGAGCAAAGATGTTGAAAACAAAGGTAAAAGTATTGCTTTAGGCTTGACGTTTCAGCACAGTTCGCGCACTCTTACAGACGAAGAAGTCAGCCAAGCGGTTGACCGTGTCATAGCTGAGCTTAGCACTGCGTGTAAGGCTGAACTTAGAAAGTAAATACGTTTGTAAGACAAAAGAGTTGGAATAGGTATTATTAGATGGGTGCGTTAACAAAAGCTGATTTAGCTGAAATGTTGTTCGATGATTTGGGTCTCAATAAACGGGAAGCCAAAGAGGTCGTTGAAATGTTTTACGGCGAGATCTGCTCAGCTCTTGAAAACAACGATCAGGTCAAGATTTCTGGATTTGGAAATTTTGAATTGCGTGACAAAAGTAGCCGTCCTGGCAGAAACCCTAAGACGGGTGAAGAAATTCCTATTTCCGCACGACGTGTAGTGACATTTAAACCTGGGCAAAAGCTCAAGGCTCGAGTTGAGGCTTATGCTGGAACCAAGTAATAATAACCAACTACCTGCGATTCCTGGCAAGCGCTATTTTGCTATCGGTGAAGTCAGCGAACTTTGCGGCGTTAAACCACATGTGTTGCGTTACTGGGAACAAGAATTTCCAGGTTTGAGCCCGGTCAAACGACGTGGTAATCGTCGTTACTATCAGCGCCAAGATGTCGTTTTAATTCGTCAGATTCGCTCTTTACTTCATGAGCAGGGATTCACCATTGGTGGCGCTCGTCAAAAACTTGACGACACACCAGATAAAAAAGAACTTACACCCTATAAGCAGCTTCTAGATCAGACAATTTCTGAATTAGAAGATGTTTTGAAAGCCTTATAACAAATTTCAATATGTCACTTTAAAGAATTGCTTTTTGGTTGCAAAAAGAGCCTTTCGCTGTATGATTGCGACACTCAAATCGGGGCGTAGCGCAGCCTGGTAGCGCACTACACTGGGGGTGTAGTGGTCGCAGGTTCAAATCCTGCCGTCCCGACCAACCACGCGGCTTGTATTGATAGTGCTTACTAACTGGACAAAAATTGGACAAAAATGTGGACAAAAATCAGATGT
>JAPKEJ010000083.1 GCA_028822155.1 Porticoccaceae bacterium | reverse complement strand
ATACTAAACAAGCAGTGACATAAAAGTAGTCAGGCGACATTATCTGGACGCCGTAGTAAATCATAGAGGGAACGGTGCCGGCAAGAATCCAGGTGCCAATCAGTGAGCCTACCATCAACAGGATTAATATTGCCTGGAGGGACGTTTTGATGGTGTCGATCATGCCACCCTCAATTTCGCGCCAGGTATGACCATTTTTAATACCAATTAGCGCAGCAACAGAGGCGGCGAGAATCAATATTACTTGATTAGTTCCTGATGGATCATCAAATATAAACACTGATGAAAAGAGCATAGTTATTAAAAAAAACACTGGGATAAGAGCATCAAGAAGACTTGGTTTCTTGGGCATTTGGCTAGATTCGGTCATTTTGGGCTCTTCAGTGATTATTGTTTAGAGTTCTATCAGCTCGCTCGGTCTTTTTTCCTTGATAATACAATATGGCTTAATGTTTTCTCTACTCCATCTAGCGCCGCAATGGCATCAATCGCCCTATCTAAGGCCTCTGTTGTAGATTCAGTTACCATTGCCATCAGATCATACTGACCGCTAATAGTACACAACATATCTAGCTGCGGGTGTTTTTGAATCTGACGGACAATATCTGAGGTTTTTTGAGAGACAACTGAAATCATTATGTAAGCGCTGACTCTTTGTTGCTCGTAATAAGGGTTGATTTTTACTGTGTATCCCTGAATGACACCACTACGTTCAAGACGTTCCATGGCTTGCTGCACAGTCGCACGACTCAAATTTAATTGTTTGGCTAAATCGGAAATTGAACGACGACCATCTTCCTGTAATAGATTAATAAGAGCTTGTTGGTTTTTCATAGCAATATGATCCTAAATATTACAAAATGATAAGTAATAATAAACAAATTTGCAGCTTTATCAATACAAATTGACAATTTATAGACGTAAACTAACGATATCTATAGGCTTATGCAAAAGGAAATATAAGATGGATTTGGCGTTGAAAGAAATGGACATTGTATTGGAAACTAATCAAAGGACGGTGCTTGAGAAGGATACTCGAGAGCAGGTAGCCTTTAGCATGCCTTGCACTGAAAACTACGACGGCCCAGTCTTGGCCGTGTCTGAGCAGCGTCTTCGATCCAACGCGCGAAGTTTTATTGCTGCCATGCCTCGGGTACGCCCGCATTTTGCAGTTAAAGCTAATCCTGACCCTGAAATTCTACGCATATTTAAAGAAGAGGGCTGTTGCTTTGAAATTGCCTCATCAGCCGAGTTGCAATCTATGGTTGATCTGGATGTAAATCTAGAAACGGTTTTTTACTCTAATCCAATAAAATCACCAGCCTCAATCAGGCAGGCGGCAGCGGCAGGAATTCAGTGGTTTGTTGTGGATACTCCAGAAGAAGTTGTAAAAATAGCGGCTATTAAACCCGATGCTAAATTATATTTGCGCTCAGAGGTCAGCAATGAAGGATCAGTCTGGCCACTTGCTGGTAAGTTTGGCGCCAGTTCATCAGGCATCATTGCAACTATTGAAGCAGCAAAAAATACGGGCATGCAGATTACTGGAGTGACGTTCCACGTTGGCTCTCAGTGTGCCAATATCAATAATTGGATCGAAGGGATTCGTAGTGCAAAAAACATCTTCGCTCAACTTGAAGCTAACGGCTGGACTCCAGAACTATTGAACCTTGGGGGAGGCTATCCTATCCAGTTTACTGGCATCGAACCTACTATTGCAGAGATTGGCGTGGCTATTAATAAAGAGCTTGAGGCTATTCCAAATACTATCCAGATAATGGCCGAGCCAGGCCGGTTTTTAGTGGGCTCGGCAGGTTGCTTAGTGACTCAGGTTGTCGGTCTAGCGACCCGCGATGAAAAGCGTTGGTTATACCTTGATACTGGTACCTACGGTGGATTAATGGAATTAGCCGAAGACTTTTCTTCCAACATAGTCAGTCAGCGTGGCGGGGAAACTTGTTTATGGACTATGGCAGGTCCTACGTGTGACTCTATTGATGTCTTTGGTGAATATAGTCTTCCCTCAAGCATGGAGGTAGAGGACTTGTTGTTTATTACCAACCTGGGCGCCTACTGCACGACATGTGCATGTGATTTTAACGGTTTCCCTATACCTAATATGGTGCTTGTTGACTAGAAAGTAGGTTAACCTCAAAGACTAGCTAAACGCAGGGACGGTCTTAAGCATGTTTGATAAATTGGTTGGCATATATAATGCCAAGGGCTCCTTTGTCGGCGAGATACAGTATTTTTTTGCCACCTTAACGGGACAAACTCAGTGCGCGCTCTGCGATATTACTCATGGCGTGTTCAGGGGAAAAGTGTCTTTCTCTAAGGCTAAGCAGGCTTTGGGCATTCCCTTTGAAATCCTTCATCTTGATGAGCTAGATCCTTCGCTACAGTCCTTTAAAGACTATGCCCCCTGCATCGTTGGGCGTTCTGATTCACAGTATTCACTGCTTATTACTAAGGCAGAATTAGAACTTTGCGACGGAGATGTGAGTCGTTTATTTACGTTAATAAAGGCTAAGGTCCTATAGAAAGAATCTGAACAGGTTGATGGTTACAGGCTAAACTCGGATGACTCAGGTTTGCGATTTAATTGAATCTGATGAGTGCCTATAAGACGTCTAAAAGATAACTAATATTCAAAAATATCTATGGAGTGCTAAGAGCATGAATTTGTTGAAAAAGATCCTTAAATATTCCCTATCATTTGTTGTAGTTGCCGGACTGGGCTTATATGTGTGGTTTTGGGCTGCACCGGTAGGCGTTAATAATTATATTAATAAAGTGACCCTTCAGAGTCTCCTTCAGTCACCCGAATTAATGACCTCGATAGGGGCTATTGATAACACTCCTCTGGATTTCCATAGTGGAAAGTTAGACCGGTACGACAAGCAGTCTGAGCTTGAGGAACTCGCGTCTCTACGAGAGGATCGAGCTGGTCTGGATGATTATGGTCCAGAGGGGCTGGAGGGCCAGGAGCTACTCAGCTGGAAAATTGTGGCTTGGTTCTTTGATAACATGATTCGTGAAAGTGAATATGAATACGGAGGGTATCGGGTCAGTCAACTCTCCGGTCCGATGGTGAATTTGCCGCAGTTTTTAACAGATTCGCATATTATTGGCGATGAAAAAAGTTTCGAACGTTATATTTCTCGTCTCAATGAGTTTGCTAGAGTCATTGCGGAGGTCAAAATTCGAGTTATAGATGATCGTGATAATGGCACTGTACCGCCTGACTTTGTGATTGAGAAAACACTGCTAGGTATGCGATCTTTTATTGAGGGCGGCGCTAAGCAAAACCCTTTGTTCATCACCCTACCTAAAAAAATTGAAAATATTGATGGGCTTAGTGATATACGTAAAGATGAGCTTTCGCAGCAGGCACTCAATATTATAGAGGCTAAAATCTTGCCTCAATATGGAGAGATGATTGCACTGTTTGAAGAGCTTTTGACGATAAGTAACCATGATGCGGGTATTTGGCGTTTGCCCAAAGGTGAAGAGATCTATCGGTCTGCGTTGCGCTCAAACACCTCTACAAACTTGACGGCGGATGAGATTCATCAAATTGGTCTGTCAGAGGTAGCGCGTATTGAGTTGGGCATGGAAGATATTTTAGCCGGCCAAGGATTATCTGAGGGCTCGATTGTGTCAAGAATTCGTTACCTAATGGAACTTCCGGAGCATAACTTTCCAAACACTGATGAAGGGCGTCTGCAACAGATCGCTTACTTGAATCAGGTGAATGCACAGATTATGGCGAGTATAGAAGACTATTTCATCACTATCCCACCTCAGCCGTTAGAGATAATCCGAGTACCAGAATATTCTCAAGATTCTGCTCCCGGAGGTTATTATCGGCCACCAGCGGTGGATGGCTCTTCGCCGGGCAAGTTTTACATCAACCAAAAAGATACCAGGGATAATCCGCGATGGACATTGCCGACCCTTATGTATCATGAAGGGGCTCCTGGCCACCACTTTCAATTGTCGGCGGCTCAATTGATCAAAAATGTGCCATTTTTACGTAAGTTCAGCCCATTTACTGCCTATACAGAGGGATGGGGGCTATATTCAGAGAGAATTGCCGCTGAGGACATGGGCATGTACAAGGACGACCCTTTAGGTGATTTGGGGCGACTACAGGCTGAGATGTTTCGTGCAGTCCGCCTAGTGGTCGACACAGGTATGCACTCTAAGCGATGGAGTCGTGAGCGAGCTATTGAATACATGCTATCCAAAACAGGTATGACAGAGGAACAAGTTACCCGTGAGATCGAACGTTACGTTGTTTGGCCAGGCCAGGCGACGGCATACAAGGTCGGTCAGCTATCTATGTTAAGGGTGCGGGCTATGGCCGAAAATCAGCTGGGCGATGCCTTTGATATTCGTGAGTTCCACGAAATGATATTGATGAACGGCGCTATGCCACTAGAGATTCTGGAAGAGTCGGTTATATCTTGGAT